>JAFYDO010000103.1 GCA_017544745.1 Treponema sp.
CATTTCCAAAATGGCCGGTGCCTGCTTTGCATTAACTGCAAGCACAAAACCAATTCCCATATTGAATGTATTATAGATGGTCGATAAGTCGGCCCCGCGTTTAATCAGTTCGCCAAAAATAGGTGGAATACTCCAGCTGTCCTTTTTGATAACAGAAATAAGCTGCTTGCGAGGATCCTTTGCTTTAGGATACATGCGTGGAATATTCTCGTAGAAACCGCCGCCGGTGATATGTACCATTCCGTGAATTGCCTTGCGGTATTTTTCAAGAACTTCCATAACAGGCTTTACATAAATGCGGGTTGGAGTCAAAAGCATCTCGCCCACAGTTTTTCCGGTTTCTTTGCCATCAAGGATAAACGGATCATCAAAATTAGTAACCAGCTTGCGTACAAGACTAAAGCCGTTTGAATGAACTCCAGTTGAACTAAGACCAATAAGTACATCACCAGCCTTAATATCCTCTCCGGTAATCATATCCTTTTTTTCACCAACGCCAACGCCAAAGCCGGCAAGGTCATATTTTCCATCATCATAAAAGCCTGGCATTTCGGCAGTTTCACCACCAAGCAGGGCACAACCGGTTTCTACACAACCGTCTGCAACACCCTTTACCAGATCAGCAGCAACTTCTGCATCAAGCTTTCCGCAGGCAACATAATCCAGGAAGAAAAGCGGCTGCACACCGGAGCACAAAATATCATTTACGCTCATTGCAACACAGTCAATTCCAACTGTATCATATTTTTTCATCTGGAATGCAATGTCCAGCTTGGTTCCAACACCATCAGTGCCGCTAACCATAACAGGATTCTTATATCCCTTAGGCACCTCAAACATTCCGTTAAAGCTTCCCAATCCTGTGAGTAAGCCCGGAATAGCTGTCCTCTTTGCATGTTCCTTATATTTATTTACCGCGCGGTAACCTTCTTCTACATCTACACCACTTTCTTTGTAACTTGCCATTTTTTAAGCTCCTCCCTAAAATTTAATATCAATACCAGAAGCTGCTGCATCATCAGCCAACTTCTTCCTAAAATCCTTCAGTTTTTGTGCCAGAGCCACATCCTGAAGAGCCAAAATCTGGAGCGCAAGATAAGCCGCATTCTTTGCGCTGTTAATACCTACAGTTGCTACCGGAATCTGCGGAGGCATCTGGACTATTGAAAGAAGCGCGTCCATTCCGCCAAGTCCGTTGGATTTGTCCGAAACACACTCGAGCGGTACACCAATAACCGGCAGAGTTGTAATGCCTGCAATAACACCAGGCAATGCAGCCGCAAGACCAGCCCCGGCAATAATAACCTGAGCGCCGTCCTTTTCTACCTGCTCTACGGTCTGTTTGAGTAAAGCACCAGCTCTATGAGCACTGATAATGTAAGCCTTGTAATCCACACCAAATTCGGTAAGAATATCGGCTGCCTTTTTCATTGTGTCTTTGTCGGATTTAGATCCAAAAAAAATTGCAACTTTCATGGCATGAGTATAATACAAAAACGAGTTTATAACAACATACTTTATTTCTGCAGGAGTTTAAATACGCCGTCTTCTTCGTTATATTCTACGCCTACATCGTCGGCGGCAACGGGGTATTTGCCTTTTAGGAAGAAGTTTTGGAGTAAATCAAGGTAGTAGCGGACAACGTTGTCATTTTCATTGCGGGCAGCAAGGGCTTTAAACTGGACTGCGGCACTCTGGTAGTCTTTGGCTTCGAACAATGCAAAGGCTTTTTCCCAGGCATCTACATAAGAGCGCAAATCGTCGGTGGCGTCGGCGGCGGTCTCCAAAAGCTCGTACAGGCGCAACGGGGTGTTTACATTTACTACTCGCACCCGGTCCAGGCTGCGGACAATGAACTGGTCACCAAGGAGGTCGCGGGTGGCGGCACTGATTAAGATACCGTTTGTGTGGTACTGCTTGTTTACACCTTCCAGGCGGCTGGCTAAGTTTACGTTGTTGCCCATCATGGTGTAGTTCTTTTTGTTTTCGGAACCAAAGTAGCCGGCAATCATTTCGCCGGAGTTCATACCGATGCGGGTAAAGATTGTCTTTTTGTTTGCAACCATAATCTTAAAGGCATCGTATAAATCCTGCTCCATATCGGCTGGTTTTTCGGCACCGGCTATATCGACAATTTCCTTATTCATAAGAACTTCGGCTTTTTTCATTTTGATGGCGGCGGCACAGGCACGGACTGCGTGGTCTTCCATTTCTACCGGAGCACCTACAAGAGCAACAATTGCATCTCCTTCATATTTATCTACTGTTCCATGCTCATCAATAATAATGTCGGACATGCGGGTAAGATAAAAATTCAAAAGGCTTCCAAGCTGGGCTGCGGTGAGCAATTCACTAAACGAAGAAAATTTCTGAATATCTGTAAAGATTGCCGTCATCTGGAAATTCTTTCCACCAAGAGTAAACGACGACGGATCATTCATAATCTGATTTACTACATCCTTGCTCAAGCACTGGCTGAACGCAGACTTAATAAAACGCTTTTGCTTTCCTTCTACCGTAAGACTCAACGCTACACAGATAAGGAACGAAAGAAAAAACGAAACAGCTGGAGCAACAAGTGCAAGCCAGATTCCTTTTGCAAAAAGCAGGTACGGAACTGCAACAACAAGCACGAGTCCAAGAATAAAGCCGGCTGCCATAAAAAAGACTGTAAGCTTTTGTGAATTGCGAAGCGATGCAAAGGTAACTGCAATACTTCCAAACAAAGCAAGCAGCAAAATCCAGGCATAGGAAACTGCTTCCGGAGCCTTGCGCAAAAAACTGTCGGTAA
>JAFYDO010000104.1 GCA_017544745.1 Treponema sp.
GGTTTTACCCTCAGGCGTGTCAACAGGGTATTTTTTCCCTACTTTATTCAAAAGATAGTCGCTATCTAATATAGCACTATTTACCTGTGCCGTCAAGTTTTCTGCACCAAATTTAAGCATAATTTCTGCCGGGTCTTTTCCACCCTGCAGACGTATTACTTTAACTGTAAGATTGTTCTGTCGGCACAGCTTTATGGCTTTCCAGGTTGCTTCCTGCCCTGCTCCGTCCGAATCAAAAGAAAGGTAAACAGTTCCTTCGGCAACAAAGCCCGAAATCATTTTTATATGATCCTGTGTAAGCGCAGTTCCAAGCGTTGCTACCGCATAATCAAGTCCGCACTGATGGTATGCAATTACATCCATGTTTCCTTCGCAAAAGATAATGGATTTTTTTTCGCGGATTGAGTTTTTTGCAAAGCTAAAGCCAAATAAGGTTTCGCGCTTTTTAAACTGCGGAAGATCCCCGGAATTAAGGTATTTTCTCTGAGATTCATCTGCAGGAGGAATAACACGTCCGCCAAAAGCAACTACCTGACCTTTACGGTTAAAAATCGGGAACATGAGTCTGTCGGAAAAAAACGAAAATTCAGGATATTTAGAACTGAAAAGGCCTGATTTAGCAAGCAGCTCTTTTGTATAGTTTTTTCCAATTAGAAACTTATAAAGCCATTTTCGGTCTGCGGGTGCATAACCAAGCTTAAACTTCTGTATTGTCTCTTTTGTAAGTCCACGTGCAGTAATATAATCCAGGGCTTTTTTTCCCTGCGGAGTTTCCATCAAAAAATAATGGAAGGTAGAAGCAAGACGTTCATAAAGTTCTATGTTTTTTTCGGCGGTATCGTCGCGTTTATAGTCTGCAGGAACTCCTCCATCCTTATATTTGATTGCAATTCCATTCTTTTTGGCAAGCAGTTCAATTGCTTCGACATATCCGGTCTTTTCCATTTCCATGATAAACTTTATTACGTCACCCGAAACGTTACAGCCAAAGCAGTGATAGAACTTTTTCTCCGAATCTACATGGAAAGAAGGTGTTTTTTCTCCGTGAAAAGGACAGCAGCCCCAGTAATCGTTAGCACCACGGGATTTTAATGTAGTATAGTCCCCGATTACAGATACTATATCTACAGTATTGTGAATTGCGTCTATTGTCTCAGGAGAAATAAAGCCTGCCATATAACCCGTAATTCCCCCGTCTTCCTAATTCTTAGTACTTAAATTATGACTTGCCTTGTGTTCATCAAAGGTAGATGTAAACACATGACGGCCTTCGTTTGCATCTGCAACCTGGAAAAAGTAATAATTTGTTTTTGGAGGATTTGCAGCAGCCTGCAGTGCAACCATTCCAGGATTTGAAATTGGCCCCGGTGTAAGTCCTGCCCATTTATAGGTATTGTACGGACTGTCTATTTTGGTATCTTCGAGCAAAACTCTGTCTGGATGCGGACGTCCTTCAATTTCTGTTAAGATGTATACAATTGTTGCACATGAATATAAGCCTATGTTCTGGCTAAGACGGTTTGTAAATACACTTGCAATAAGCGGTGCTTCGTCTGCAACCCGGTATTCACGCTCTACAATTGAAGCAAGAATTACTGTTTCGTACATTTCTTCGGGAGTTTTATCAAGAAAGCCCGGTATTTCCTTTGCTTTTTCAAAAAATGTATCAAGCATTAATTCTACAACCTGGCGTGCTGTCATTCCTGCAGTTAAAAAATATGTATCGGGGAACAAAAAGCCTTCTGCACTTTCACCGGTTATATTGTAGGCCTGTAAAAGCTTTTGGTCATAGCAGACATCTTTAAATTCCTGTAGTGAACAGATTCCTGCTTCTTCCATGAGCCTGGCGGTTTGTGTAATAGTTTTTCCTTCCGGAATAGAAACCTTTATATATTCCTGCTGACCGGAAGAAAGCTCATTTATAATCTGAGCATAGTTCATTCCGGAATGCAAATAATATATACCGCTTTTTAAGACAATAGGCTCAGGAACAGGAGTATTTGGAAAAAAGATCTGTAAAAGCTTTGGAGTTCGTACAAAATAATAAAAAAAGTCCTGATTTTTTATGAGTTCGAGCTCCTCTAATTTACCGGCAATTTTTCGTACAGAATCTCCGTTGGCTACTTCAAACCTTACAGAATCCTCGTTCGAAGCAGTTGGAGTAATTTGAGAATAGCAGAATATTCCTGCTACCAGAATACATGTAATAATCAGCAGCAGAATTGCAAGAAATATTTTTCCCTTTGTTTTCATGAGTAAAATTTTTTAACCTCATCTAAGGATAACGATTTATAGACCGAATCTTCAAGTGCTTTGCAGAATAATTCCAGTCCGGGAGGAAGCTTTTCTTCGTTATCGCGTAAAAAACGGGCAAGAGCCGCTACTTCTGTAGAATTAAAATTATAAGAAAGAGAAAACTGCTTTTTTGGAGGCTGAGGCATAGGGATCATAGCTGTATTTCCATATCTTCTTTTGCAAGCTGAATGTTTATATCTTCATGAGCAATGTACTGTGCATACCATCTTGCTGCCTGAAGAATTGAATAGAGCTTTTTATCATCATAGGTAGGTTCATGATGGAAAAGATATACGTTTTTGATTCCCCAATGAACTGCAAAATCTACTGCATAACAGAAGGCTGAATGACCCCAGTTCTGTTTGCGGTATGCTTCTTCTGCGGTGTACTGCGAATCTATTACAATGCAGTCTGCACCCTTAAATACCCTTTCCATAATTGGTGAACTGTCAAAATCCTTGGAACGAAGCTCAACGTCTGTAGCAAAAACAAATTTTTTGTTGCCTTCTATAACTGCATAGCTGTAGGAAGTTCCCGGATGAGACATTGGACAGCATACAATCTGTGTGTCTCCAATATTAATTGGAGCGCCAGGATTGAGTGTCATAAAGTTCATTTTTTTTGTAAGGGCTGTAAAAGGAACCGGATAATACGGTTGGTTCATCTGTTCTTCTAAAACTGCCTTTGTATTTTCAAGTGCGGAATAAATATTGAATTCACTTTCGGGGTCATAAGCTGCATCAAAAAACGGAAAGCCCTGAATATGATCCCAGTGAAAATGTGTAAAAAAGAAATTGTATTTTTTGTCTTTAGGAAGGTTCTGCGATTTACCAAAAAGTCTTAAGCCTGTACCTGCATCAAAAATAAGCTCGTTTCCCAGGGATTTTACTTCTACACAGGTTGTGTTACCACCGGCTGTTCCGAATATCCAGGAAGGAAGCGAAGAAACAAAGCGTGCGCGCGCTTCTTCATCCTTAATGTCATCTGCAGTGACTCTCTGGACGGCGGCCATAATTTTTGATTGAACCTGTTGAGGTGTTAATGGTGTTGGTAAAGAACCTCGCACACCCCAGAAATGGATAAGCACTTTTCCCCTCTTTGTCTTTTATATATTAGTCTTAATATTTTAAGTGATAGACGGGGATTTGTCAAACCTGAAATTACCGGCAGGACATAAAAAAAAGACCTGGCTAAAACCAAGTCTTTGTCATGGGGAGTAGAGGACTCGAACCTCTGGAGGCGTGAGCCGAGGGATTTACAGTCCCTTGCAATTGCCGCTATGCGAACTCCCCAGAAAGCTGCTTGTAGGATTTGGACCCACGACCCCGAGATTACAAATCACGTGCTCTA
>JAFYDO010000105.1 GCA_017544745.1 Treponema sp.
ATGATAAGGTGTGCCTGATCGGGGTCACCAATTTCAAGGAAATGAAGAGCCTCTTTTAAACCTTTTTCTGTCTGAATCTCCATAGCACCTGATTTTAATATATATTATAGTGGGATTTTAATCAATAAAAGAAAGTGAAAATTTGCAAAAATTGAAACAAGATTTATACACCCATTATGAAGATATGTCAAGTATTATTTTTTAAAAAACGTTGGTAAAGGGCTCCCAGTCGCGAAACCGTCTTTGCAAAACCGCGGGCTAGCCCGCTAGGCGCTGTTTGTTGCAATGGAACTATTGAAATGCCGCTGGCGCGGCATCAACAAACAGAGCCTTTTTGCAAAGCCGTTCCGCTCCTTCGCGCCAATTCCATCATTTAATAAAATAATCCCTGGATATTATTTAAACATTGAAAATTTCATAAAATTCAACTATAATATATACCAAATGAAAACACAAATTTTAGCACCATCATTGTTGTCTGCGGATTTTTGTAATCTGGAAAAGGCGATAGAACAGATAGAAAAGGGCGGGGGAGCTGCGGTTCATATTGATGTTATGGACGGGCAGTTTGTGCCGGAAATTACTTATGGAGAGCCGGTTGTACGTTCAATCAGAAAATTAACTAAGCTTCCGTTTGATGTTCACCTTATGACAGAGCATCCGGAGCGTCAGATAGAGCTTTTTGCTGCAGCTGGTGCAGACTGGATTACTTTTCACCTGGAAGCAACTCCTCATTCACACAGACTTATTCAGCTTATACACGAAAACGGAAAAAAAGCAGGAGTAGCAATCTGTCCAGCTACACCTGTAAGCGCATTGTCGGAAATTCTCGAATGTGCCGATATTATATTAGTGATGACTGTTAATCCTGGCTGGGGTGGACAGAAAATCATTCCTTCCTGTGTAGAAAAAATTACACAGTTAAAGGAGCTTAGAAAAGAGAAGAACTTAAACTACCTGATTTCCTGTGACGGAGGAATAAATCAGGATACTGTAAAAGATGTTCTTAACGCCGGTGTAGATATTGTTGTTTCCGGATCCAGCTTTTTTACCGGAAAGCTTAACTGGCCGTTATGAACTCAAAAAAGAGAGGTATTGTTTTGAAAAAAACACTTGTTCTGGTATGTGCAGTCTGTCTTTTGTGTTCCAGACTCTTTGCAGAGGATGCATCTTCTTCTGCTTATCTGGAGGCCTGCAAGGCTTTTTCCAGGGGAGAGTGGAATACAGCAGAACTTCTTTTGAAAAAAACTGTAGCATACCCTCAGTATAATAACGCAGACACAAACTATATGCTCATCACTGCAGAAATATATGCAGGAGATGATGTAAGCGCACTTAAGGATTCAGAAGCTTTTATTAAAAAATATCCGTCTTCAATTTACATTCCGCGAGTTCAGTATATGCGCGGTAAGCTTCTGTACAGTCTTGGCGAATATGAAAAAGCTATAATCGTTTTGAGCGACTTTTGCCATCAGTACGAAAAAAATGAGCTTTATCCTTCGGCACTCTTTTATATTGCAGAGTCTCTTTATGCAGGCTACAAATATGACGAAGCAGAAGAGCTTTATGAACAGATAATTGCACAGTACCCGGAAAGTGATAAGGTTTCGGCCTCTCAATACAGGGTAGAAAGCATTGCACAGCGTTCACGCGAAGAAAAGCTGCTCTATCTTCTTAAACAGACCGGAGAAGAATATCTTGCAGCCAAGGAAGATTACGAAAAACAGCTTAGACTTTATAATTCAGAAGCAATCAATACAACAAGGGAGCGCCTGTTAGACTCTCAGCAGAAAAATCAGGAGCTCGAAGAACAGATCCGTGAGCTTGAAAATCAGATTGCAGAGCTCAAGGCAGAGCAGGCAGCAAGATCCGAGCAGGAGCAGGCTGTTATTGTTGCTGCACAAAAAGAGGATGTGTTTACCGAAACAAGTCCTGCAGATGAAGATTTAAAGCTTTTAAAGCAGAAGGCACGTCTGGTTCAGTGGCTTATAGATGGGGAGAAGCAGAATGAAGCTAAATAAAAGAATTTTAGGACTGGCTGTAGCGGCAGCCATGATTTTACCTGTAACTTTGCTCTGTGGCTGTGCCTCTACCGATGACTCTGTAAAAGAGGTTGTTTTTGAATCAGACGAAAAAACTACTCCCGAAGATGAAGAAATTGAGGAGCAGGAAGTAACAGAGGATAATTCAATTGTTGTAACTGCAGACGAGCATTCTTCGTTTAAGCTGGAAGCTACTGTTCCTGCCGGAAAAGACAATAAAAAGAACTATACCGGCTGGATTTCTTCTTCCATGCGTCCTATTACAAATGTTTACGGCAATATAAAGCTGTATGCAAATCCTAAAAAAGGAACCTTTGCAATTTCTATACTTAATTCAGACGAAAAGGCTGTAAACGTAATGTCTTCTGCCAACGAATATACAACAAGCTCGTTCTACCTTCAGTCCGGAAAAAAGATTTTTAAGCTTTGTGATGATTCAAGTGTAGTTTCTGCTGCTAAAAAGACAGATAAGGGTATGCGCCTGCGCTACACAATAGAACGCAACGCTGTTGTCATTATTGATTTTGAATGCTTTAGCTCTGTAGAAGGAGAAGCAGAAGACAGTATTAAGGTTACAGCTGCAATTGTAAGCCTTGCAAAAAAGAAAACCGATTTTGCACTCAAGCTGCTTTTTGATACAGTGCTTGGAGAAACAGACAGACATCATTTCTATAATTCAGAGGGGCTTCCTGTAAAGGGTGAAGTAATCTATCACACAATGGAAGAAGAAAAATACTTTACTTCTAAAAATGCTAAGGGAAGCATGCAGATGATTTTTGCGGGTGCAGATACAACTCCTGTTCAGTCTGTAATTCTTGCAAACTTTACAACACTTGATACAAAAAAATGGGAACCGGATATGACAAATTTCCGTTCCTTTGATACAGTTCTTTCTTACAACAACTCTGCTGTAGGCGTTTTCTGGCCTAAGACAAATCTTGAACCAGATGCTGAAAAAGATTTTGTATTCTATCTTTCTATGGCAACAGGAGATGCAGTTCCTGGCGGTGTAAACTATATCTTTGCAGAACCAGAACAGCCGGAGGAAGAAGCTGAGCCAGCAGAAGAACAGGAACAGACAAAGCCTCAGGAAGAAAAGGTTCAGAATATTCAGGCAGTAAAAGAAGAAACCGAACCAAAGCCTGCAGAGATTCCTGCTGCAGAAAAGCCTGTTGTTGAAAAACCTGTAGAAACTCAGCCTGTAACTGCACCTGCAGAACCGGAGCCTGTTAAGGTTATTGCCGAAGAACCTCCTGCCCAGACAGAACCTGTACAGAAGGTAACAGACAAGATTTCTGACAACGGTATTGGCAGCGACAAGCTTTCTTATGATTATATTCAGAAGCTTTTGGATAGAATTGATGAACTGGAAGAAGGGGATCCAGATTTGAATAAAGCAGAAATTAATGCGCTTAATGCAGAGCTGGATGCCATCCTTACTATTTTGAACAGTCAGTAGTAGAAAAGTATGGCACAGGATGTATTGACAATTGCATGGAAATTCATGCGCAGAAGACAATTTGCTACCGCAATCAAGCTTTTGGAAAGCCGCCAGGACACTTACGTAGGCAATTTTGAATTTTATATTGCTCTTGGAATTGCGTGTCTTTATGTAGGTGACATTGGATCTTCTGTTACATATTTTCAGCAGGCAAGAAAAGATAAGCTTACAGATACACGTCTTCTTTTGGGACAGGCTGCAATTTTTCTGCGCCGTGGAGATACAGACCGTGCCCTGCAGTATTACATCGAAATAAAAGATAACGACCCTAACAATAAGATTGCAACAAACGCAATGGAATTTATCCGTACACGCGGAGACTATGATACAATCTGCCGCTGGGTAGATACCGGACGCATAGAACAGTTTTATCCGCCGCTTGGAGTAAATCCTCAGGTGGTTGCAGCAATTGTAATTCCGCTTGTGTGCTTTGTACTTGGTTTTGCGCTTGTTTTCTCTTTATTCCCGCGCAAAAATTATTATAAGGGAGTACGCCAGGATCTTACGGAGCTTACGCTTTCTTCGGAAGAAAAAGCAAATGCACAGGAAAAGGATCTTTCGGGGCAGACCTACGGCTTTATTCTTAGCGACAAGCAGATTTCCAAAAGCTATCTTGATGCAATTGAATACTTTCAGTCTCACAGAGATAATGCTGCGCAGATTGAAATAAACCGCATTCTTAATTCCAACGCTTCTCTTTCAATTAAGAAAAAAGCAGGTATGCTCATGGATTATCTTGAAGAGCCTACCTTTGATACTCTTACAGATAATCCTTCTTACAAAGCTGTAGAGGCAGAACCAAGTCTTTACCTTGACACCTGGGTTAGCTGGGGCGGAAAAATTTCCAATGCTGTTGTTTACGAAGACGGTTCGTATTCCTGCCAGCTGCTTGTCGGTTACGAAACAGGCGAGGTTGTAGAAGGAATTGTTACTGTACGTTTTGCAGCTGAGCCTAACATAACACCGGACCAGCCGGTAAAGATTCTTGGAAAAATAAGCACGCAGGATGAAAAAATCTACCTGCAGGGAAGAGCCATTTATCAGAGTATAAAGGGCGGTTTGAAGTAAAAAAAGCAAAAAAATGAAGAAATTTTCAAAAATTTTTCAAAATTTTTGTAATAAGTCCGTTTTTTTAGCCATATTATATACGGGAGGAAGGTGGCTGAATGTCAAATGTTAACTCAACTCCGATGGATACGTCGGAAAAGATGAAGGCACTCGAAGCAGCAAGACTGCAGATCGAAAAACAGTTTGGTCAGGGTGCTTTGATGAAGCTCGGCGATAAAGCAGATGCAACAGGAATTGATGTAATTCCATCCGGTTCAATTCTGCTCGACGAAGCTCTTGGGATCGGCGGATATCCGCGCGGTCGTGTAATCGAAATGTACGGACCAGAAAGTTCGGGTAAAACAACTCTTGCACTGCACGCAATTGCAGAAGCTCAAAAGCTTGGTGGTGTTGCAGCCTTTGTTGATGCAGAGCATGCGCTTGATCCTGTTTATGCAAAGAACCTTGGTGTAAACATTGATGAGCTTTGGGTAAGCCAGCCGGACACAGGTGAGCAGGCTCTTGAAATTACAGAGAACCTTGTTCGCAGTGGTGCCGTAGACATTGTTGTTGTAGACTCTGTTGCAGCCCTTACACCAGAAAAAGAAATCGAAGGTGAAATGGGTGATGCTGTAATGGGTATGCAGGCACGTCTTATGAGCCAGGCTTTGCGCAAGCTTACAGCAGTAATCGGTAAGTCAAACTGTATCGTAGTATTCATCAACCAGATCCGTATGAAGATTGGTGTAATGTTTGGAAACCCAGAAACAACAACTGGTGGACAGGCTCTTAAGTTCTATTCTTCTGTTCGTCTGGAAATACGCCGTATAGAAACTATTGACGGTAAGGGTGATGAAGATGCTCTTGGAAACAGAGTACGCGTAAAGGTTGTAAAGAACAAGGTTGCGCCTCCGTTCCGCAAGTGTGAAATTGACATCTACTTTGGAAAAGGTATTTCCAAGTCTGCAAGCTTGCTTGATTCTGCCGTTAAACACGGAATTATTGATAAGCGCGGCGCCTGGTATACAATGGGCGAAGAAAAAATTGGTCAGGGTAAGGAAAATGCCGTTGCCTACATTGAAGGAAACGAACAGCTTGCCAAAGATATCGAAGCCAAAATCCGCGCCGAAGTTTTCCCGGGTCAGGTGCTTAAGGACAAAGAAGGCAAGCCTGTAGAGGCTCCGGCCGAGTAATGTATGCAGAGAGTCCTTTTAGGTCTAGGTTCAAACAAAGCGTTTCATGGCATGAGCCCGTTGCAGCTTTTGCAGAATGCCTGCCATGCCCTTGCTGGTCTTCTGGGCTCTCCGCGCTTTTCGTCGGTG
>JAFYDO010000106.1 GCA_017544745.1 Treponema sp.
CAGCGTGTCTGGGTTATGGCTCATATGGATGTTGTTCCTGTAGGAGACCCAAAGCTCTGGAATACAGACCCCTGGAAAGTACTTGAAAAAGACGGACGACTTTATGGACGCGGGGTAGAGGACAACCAGCAGGGACTTTGTTCTGCGGTGTTTGCAGCCCTTTATTTTATACGTAATGGAATTGTTCCTGCTCACACCATCAAACTTCTTTTTGCAGCAGACGAAGAGAACGGCAGTACTTACGGGGCAATCTGGCTCATTCATAATACAAGCCTGTTCCGTAAAAACGACCTTATCCTTATTCCAGATGGCGGAGACAGTCAGGGCCGCACAATAGAAATTGCAGAAAAAAATCTTTTGTGGCTAAGCGTTCATGTAATGGGTAAACAGACTCACGGTTCACGCCCGGACAGTGGTGCCAATGCCTGCCTTGCTGCCTGTGACCTTAGTGTACGTCTTCATAAACTGGAAAGCATTTTTGACAGACGAGACCCGCTTTTTGAACCGGACTATTCTACGTTCCAGCCTACTAAGCGCGAAAAAAATGTAGACAGTATAAACATAATTCCCGGGGAAGACCGCTTTTGTATGGACTGCCGCATTCTTCCGTGCTACAGCCTGCAGGAAGTTCTTGCGCGTGTAGACGAATGCTGTCGCCAGATAGAAATGGAATACGGAGTAAAGGTTGAATACACAACTCCGCAAAAGTCCGAAAGTCCTGCAACTCCTGTGTATGCTCCTGTTGCACAAAAGCTTGCAGAATCAATTAAGCGTGTACACGGTCTTGAACCAAAGTTTATAGGAATTGGCGGAGGAACCGTTGGTGCAGAATTCCGTCGCGAAGGTATAGACGCTGTTGTATGGAGCACGCTTGACGACCAGGCTCATCAGCCAAATGAGTATTGTGTTATAGACAATTTAATTAAAGATGCCCTGACGCTGGTTGATCTTTTTACCTTATCTTAAGGAATATTCCAAGAATTGCGCAGGTAATTAAAATCTGCATAATCATGAATTTAATTACAACCTGGGTTGGAGACCAGCCGCGGTTTTTTCTCATGTGGTCATGCAGAGGAAAGCGTATATTTTCAAAAATCTTAATCTTAAAGAAGCGCAGAAGGAAAACTTTTAAAAGTCCCATTCCGCCGTTTATAAAGATGATTGAGCTGGTTGCCAGAATAATGAAAGGGTTTCCGTTTATCATTACGCAAACACCAATAAAATATCCTATTGCACGGCTGCCGGCATCGCCCATAAGACACTTGCTTGGAAAAGCGTTGAGCCAGAGGTAGCCCATTATAACTCCCGCCATTGCAAAGACCATAATGGCCCAGTTTGCACCCATAGGAAGATGAGGCAAAAGCAGGTAAGCACTTATATCCTTGTGTCCAAGAACAACGTAGAAAAGAACTCCAAGTGTAAGAAGGGCAATCAAAACTAAGGTTGCAGAAAGTCCGTCTACACCGTCGGTACAGTTTGTTGTATTAATGCTTGCCCACAGCATGATTGTACACAAAATGATGTATACTGCAGGAGCAACTGCAATTTCGTTTGAAGTAAACGGAAGCCAGAAGCGTACAATTCCATCCGGAGAAACGCTCTTAAGTCCGTAGTAAAGAATAAAGGAGGTTGCAACGCTTATTATGAGGTCCAGCGCACCCTTAAGATATTCGCCCCAGGAGGTTGTACTTCTGTCATCAAGAAAGCCTGTGAGCATTGTAAGCCAGGTGATTATAATTATAGAAGCACGTACCCAGTTCATTGGGACAAGCAGAAAACAGATGATTACAAAAATTGTGATAAAGACAACACCAGATCCTGTAGGTTTTCCCTTGGCAGCTTCGGCATTTTCTTTAATTGTAAATTCTCTTCCACGGTCGTGCGGAAGCTTATCGTAAAATTTTGGTATGAGCTTGTAGGCTGAAAAAAAGCCTGTGTACAAAGCTACTGCAATTAAAACTGCATAAGAAGTTAGGAGTCGTGCCGGACCCCAGAATTGCTGCAAATACTGTCCAAGATAATAAATCATATAATCCTTCTTTTTACATTTATCAAAAATCTATTTTAGTGACTGATATGTGTCATACCAGTGAATATCATCGAAATTAAATGCTCATTACAAAAATCAATAAGCTCCTGGTCTGTTTCGGAACCGCCCGGTTGTAAAATTGCTTTGAGGCCTGCTTCTGCAAGACGGCGCAGCGAATCGCAAAGGTGAATCGGAGCATCGCA
>JAFYDO010000107.1 GCA_017544745.1 Treponema sp.
GATAACCGGCGACGAAGACGGTGCCAGCGAATCTTCCGAAAATCAGTTTGAACTTTATAAATACAATACAGGAAGCGAATACCAGCAGCTCCTCATGCACATGCCTCTCAAAGACATAGACTTTGACTTTGGCGAGTCGTTTAGCAATATGAATTTTGCCAAATCTATGCAGAATTTTGAAATGGACAAAGAGATTTCTATTTCAAATGTTGCAAACATGAGCGAATCAAAAAAACTTGATATGACTCCAATAAAAGCAACATTAAACGCTGGTGTTACGTTTACTGGTTTTACAGCTTCAGAATTAACCTGCTCTTTTGTTGGTAGTTCTCAATTTGACACTATTAAATATAAATCGGGTTATTTAGTTGTAACAACCGATTCTGCTGTTGGTGGACGTGTTACTTTATGTGATGGTGATACTGAAATAAATTATTCTGAGTTTGCCGGAAAAACAGCAAGCATTGTTATTTCAGATGTTACCTTCAAAAATTCTGGAATGAAACTTAAGTTTACAGGTACTTCTGGTGTACACTTTAATGCCTATATAGATTCTTCAAGTCAAATACAGGAAGCTACGGGTGTTAATATTGACAATCCTGTTGTAAGTCCAACAGAGGTTACATTCCCGGTAACCATGAGTAGCGATATTGAATCTTGTACAATCAACACAGGAAGCCTTACTGTAAACATTAATAATCCAAGTGGATGGACTACGACAGGTGGTAGTGGACAGATTATTGATAATTATACCATTGATGTAAGTGGCGGTTTGACTGCTTCTGTAACAAAGAGTTCTCCTACGGCATCTCTGAATAATCAAACCTTACAACCACAGGATATAAAGGCAGTAGCAAATGTTACAATTGATTTACATGATGCAAGTATAAATTTTGATAACGAGCCTGAAGTAAATGTAACAGTTGTAGTGAGTGCTATTTCTGCCACAGTAAAGGTTGGAGATTCTTTTGAAACAAAAATCCCTAAGGAAGAGCCTATTTCTTCTGATATAAAAAATTATGTTTCAAGTATTACGTGGGATAAAGCAGGTTTTAATGTTACTGTGACAAATACCTTGCCTTCTGGAAATGATATTAAGCTTAAGTTTGTATCTAATTTCTTTGGAATTGAGGATGTTGCAGCTAACGAAAGAACTTTTGCGGCAGGAGGAGCTACTCGTACTGAAAAATATGAAGGTGCATCAAATAAGGTTACAACTTTCACAGAGGCTGCAGAGGCCGATTATGTAACAAAATTTGACAAGATGGATATTACCGGCGAAATAACTCTGCCACATTATGATTCAACAAATAAAACAATTTCGGTTGTAAATGTAGTTCCAGGTGAAACCTATCATATAAATATTTCTGTTGTTCCGAATATGAATTGGACTGAAGCTGACCTGCAATTGAAAGATGTTAATAATACTAATATGAAAGGTCAGTTTGATTCAAACTTGAATAAATCTGAATTGTTCAAGACTTTTGGAGAAAGCCTCGCAAACGACTTTGCTTCTAACATCAATTTTACAGAAACACCAATTTTTATTTATGCTTCTGTTCCTGATGAATTGGATTTGTTCAAAAATGCAAATTTAATAAAAGGTACTGTAAAGGCATATTTTGGTAAGCAAAATGGAGAAAATGTTGAGAAGGTTGCAAATTCTCCAGAAGCTTATGTACTTGGTGCAGCAGGAGCTGAAACAATAACTCCTAAACCTATGCCAAAATTAGAAATTAAAGATGGCACTGTTACAACTGTTTTCAATACTAATGATAAGAATGGTGATTTAAAAGATGCTCTTAATTTACAAGCTCCAGCTGGAGTAGAAGGAGCAACATTATATTTGGATTATGATGTAGGTCTTTTAGGTGGCGCTGGAGGTGTAACACATGTAACAAAGGATCAGATGGACAGTCTTTCGAAGGCTGGCAAATCCAAAATCACCATGGACATTGTAATGATTATGACCATGAAGTTTGATCTTACCAAGGATGTTAATATGAATATCCTTGAGATGATGAACAAGGATTCGGAATCGGGCTCTGGAACTAAGACAGATAAAGAAAAGGATTTGTTCCACCGCGAAAGTGCTACAACGGCCGAAGATTATCAGAAATATATTGATGTTGTTAAGAGTGCCGAGCTTGAGTTTACAAAGCCAAAGTTCCCATTCATAACTACCGGCGGAATGTCACTCAAGGTAGACTGGGGACATAACGAAAAATCTGAATGTATTCTTAAGGATGGAGTTAATGCAGTTGTTGCTGTTAATCCAAGCACACTCATGAAAAAGTACCCGCTTGAACCAAAGATAGAAATTGTAATTGGCCAGGGTACCTTTGGACTTCCTCGCACTATGGAAATGGAAGCGGGACTTAAGATACGCGTAAAGGCAGAAGGACCTATTCAGGTTTATCCGTTTGATGGAAGCAAGGAGGCAAACTAATGAAAAAGCTTATTATTACTTGTGCATTATTTGCATCATTAATCAGTGCTGCCTTTGCAGAAAACATTTTTTCTCACCGATTCTTTGAAATTAAGGTAGATGTGCCGGTTGCTGTTTCAAACAACTTTATTGGCATTACAGATATCTTTAAGGAAAAGGTTGTAATTGACCTTCCTAAGATTGCAGACAGCATGGGAAAATCTGGAGCCTGTATAAACGCAGATGTTGCTCCTTCGCTTAGCATTGGAATTGATATTCCAAAGGGTCTCATCCTTGGTGTAAATATTGGTGCCGAAGCTTCTGCCGGTATTGGAATCTCAAAGGATATTTTTGACTTTATTGGTCATGGTAACGCGGGAAAAGACAGTGTTACTGCACAGCTTAGCAATACCTATGCCGACCTGTTTGCTTTTACAACCTTAAATGCCGGCTGGAACGGCAAAAAGCTTAGAGTAAACGGAAACGCTTCTGCTTTCTGGGCACTTGCTCATATGGAAGCAAACGATACTTATGTAAAGATTTACGACAACGAAGAGCGCGATGTAATTGGTGTAGAAGCCCAGCTTGACGGAAAGCTTTATACAACAGTAGATCCTTCAAAGGAATTAAGCGACATTCAGGCATTGCTCAACGAAACAAAGGCAAATCTTGGTTTTGACGTTGGTGCAGATGTAAGCTACAAGCTGTTCCGCTTCCTTGATGTTGGTGGACGCGCACGCATCCCTCTTGCTCCAAGTCATCTTACCAAGCTTTCTGCTGTAAACTATAAGTACGAAAAGGAAATAAACCTTATGGATATGTTTACCAGCAGTGAAGATGGAGAAGGAGATTCTTCTTCTGCTGCCGCTGCCGGAGAAGGTGAGGAAGGTACAAAAGACCTGATTGGTGAACCTGTTACTCTTTCTAAGCCTTATGCAATCCACCGACCTATGAAGCTTGGTGTAAGCGCTAATTTCCATCCATTTGGAACCCTGCTTTCAACAAACGGATACCTTGGTCTTGGTATTCGCCATCCTTTTGCAAAGGACAAGGACGAGATTCAGACTTATGTTGAATACGAGGTTGGAGGACGCCTTAGCTTGTGGAATATTCTGAGCGTACAGGCTTCTCATTCCTGCTATGACGAAATCTTTAAGAACCAGGTAGCTGTTGCTCTTAATATTCGTCTTGTAGAAGTAGATGCCGGAGTTTCTTTCCAGTCTGCAAGCTTTGCAAAGAGCTTTACAGGTGCCGGTCTTGGTGCCTTTGTAACAGTTTGCGTAGGCTTCTAATTTATTCCTAAAACAAACCTTTTATCTGCCGATAATAACAGTATTATGGCAGAAAAAGGTTCTAAGAAAAAAACAGGTCTTACACTGGCCTGCATCATTTTAGCAGTACTCGTTATTTTTATTATTTTCCTCGTTAAAAAGGATTCAATCATTACAAATCTTAAGGAAACCCGTTTTTTTGAACGTGTATTCGGTTCTACTCCTGAATTTGTAGAAAATCATGTTACAGAAGAAAAGGAAACTGTAGAAATTCCTGCAGAAGAAGGCCCTGTTGTAATAAAAGTGGAGCCAAAATCAGAACCAAAGCCACAGTCCCAGCCGGAATCTCAAGCCAAACCGGAAGAAAGCTCTGCAACTAAGGAAGCTGCAAAAACCGAAACTAAAACAGAAACCAAAGAAACAAAAGAAACCAAGCCGGTTCAGAATGCATATACAGACCTTCAGCTTTGCTTTGTAGAGATTCATGCGGACGGTTCTATCAACAGAAAAATTATCAAGCGTTCGGTTCCAAAAAATGATTCACCGCTTTCAACTTCAATCAAGCTGCTCTTGGAAGGTCCGGACACAACCCGTTCTGACGAAAAGGACTGCACAAGTCTTGTTCCTTCTGGTGTTAAACTGCTTGGTGCACGAGTTTCGGATGGAGTTGCCTACCTGGACTTTAACGACAATTTTGAAATTAATACTTACGGTGTAGAAGGCTATACCTGCCAGCTTATGCAGATTGTTTATACAGCAACAGCTTTTTCTACTGTAAACAGTGTTCAGTTCCTTATAGAAGGCAAGAAAAAAGAATATCTTGGAAGCGAAGGACAGTGGATTGGTTCTCCTTTAAGCAGAACATCTTTTAATTAATATGAAGAAAAAAACTACCAGAAGAACATCTGCCAAAAAGACACCAGCACGACGCACCAAGAGTACAAAAAAATCTTCTGTTTATATTCCTCCGCATAA
>JAFYDO010000108.1 GCA_017544745.1 Treponema sp.
ATCTGGTTCCTTTCATTCTTTGGTTGGGCAGACGGCGGTTTTGGAATGCTCGAAGAAGATCAGATGGACTGCAGTATTCTTGCAAAACTTGGTAGTGCAATTGCCTGGATTTTCTCTCCAATTGGTTGGGGTAACTGGCAGGCAGCCGTTGCTTCTATTACAGGTCTTGTTGCTAAGGAAAACATTGTTGGTACAATGGGTATTCTTTACGGCGGCGAGTCAACCTGGGCTAACATGGCAGCTGCATTCACAGCACCTGCAGGTCTTTCATTCCTGATTTTCAACCTCTTGTGTGCTCCTTGTTTTGCCGCAATTGGTGCCATCAAGCGCGAAATGAACAGCCGCAAATGGACCTGGGCCGCAATCGGTTGGGAATGTGGTTTTGCCTACGTTGTTTCCTTCGTTGTTTACCAGTTTGGAAGCATGTTTGGCGGAGCCGGTAATATAGTTGGATTTATTCTTGCCGTTCTGGTTTTGGCAGCGTTTGTTTGGGCGTTGTTCCGTAAACCTAAGGCAATCGTAAAATAAATTTAAAAGGGTCCCTTCGACAAGCTCAGGGACCCCCGTGGAGGCATATATGGGAACAATCATCATCTCACTCATACTCATAGTTATTGTTGCTATTGTCATTGCCTCCATCATAAAAGACAAACGCAGTGGCCGTCATCCCTCCTGTGGCGGCAACTGCGGTTCCTGCGGGCATACCTCATGCACAGCATATCCAAATGCCCGCGCCTTTCTTGAGAATCAGAAGTCTCAAAAATAATTAGAGGTTATTAATGAAAAAATTATCAGAACTCAATAAAGATAACAGCGGAGTTATCGCTAATGTTAACGGTGATTCGCGCTTTGTAAGTAGAATTACATCTATTGGACTTACTCCGGGCTGCAGTCTTACAGTAATCAAAAATGAAAAACGTCGTCCTATTCTTGTGTACTCAAGAGATACAATGATTGCACTTAACCGCAATGAATGTGACTTAATTGACGTAGAAGAAATTGCACAAGGAGCAGCCGTATGACAGAAAAAAACGAGACAGTAATCGCTTTGTTAGGTCAGCCTAACTCAGGTAAATCAACTTTGTTTAATGCACTTACAGGTCTTAAACAGCACGTAGGAAACTGGCCTGGAAAAACAGTAGAGAAAAAAGAAGGAAATTTTGAATATAACGGTAAAAAATATCTTGTTGCAGACTTGCCTGGAACCTACAGTCTTTCTGCAAACTCAGATGAAGAAATTATTACCCGTGATTATATTGCAGGTGGAAAAGCAGATGTTGTTTGTATTCTTGCAGACAGCTCGCAGCTTGAACGCAGCCTTTATATGCTTGCAGATTATGCCGGAATTACAGTACCAACCTTTTTGCTTTTGAACATGAGCGATGTTGCCGCAGAACAGGGCAAGCAGATAAACGCCGACGCTATTCAGAAAAAACTTGGCATTCCTGTAGTTCTCTTTTCTGCACAGGACAGAAAAAATTATGAAGGATTTTATCAGGCTCTGGAACAGGCTGTAACACAAAAGACATCATTGTCTGCTGCTTCGCTTGAAGCAAAGTATCAGACAATTCCTGCTTACGAAGAAGTGAAGGCTTTTGTAAAAGACAATGTAATTCCGGGTTATTCAGCAACCTGGCTTACCGCAAAAGCAATAGAAGGTGATGCTCCGGTAGTTGCAAAAATCAGAGACTCTCTGGACGATGCAAAGAGCACACAATTCGAGGCGGTCCTTGCAAAAATCTCAAAGGGTGTTCTTCTTACCGGTGAGAAAAAGTTTGCCTGGATAGACAGTCTTTTGGAAGGTGCAGTTGTTTCTCAAAAAAATACACGCCAGCTCGGCAAGTTTGACCGTATGATAACACACCGCGTCTGGGGCAAACCTGTTGTTGTTCTTACAATTTTGTTTGGACTTATTGCCTCCTTTATTCCGGCGCTGCCTTTTATGGGTCTTGGTTCTGCAATCGGTGCTCTGGTAAATCCTGTAAGTAAAGCTCTGTCTGGTGCAGGCTGTCCTGCATTTATTACAGCAATCATTTGTGACGTAGTTATCAACTCGCTCAGCTTTATCTTAAAGATGCTTGGCTTTGTTTTTGGCGTAACACTTGTATTCGGTTTGCTCGAAGAAGTTGGTGTTATGGCCCGAATCTCTTATGTATTTGACAACACCATGTCCAGGCTTGGACTTCAGGGAAAATCAATCATGCCGTTCCTTGTAAGCTTTGGTTGTACAATGGGTGGTGCTGCCGGTGCCCGCGTAATTGATAACTGGGGTCAGAAGGTTTTGACAATTGCACTTGCATGGGCAATTCCTTGTGGTGCTGCATGGGCAGTAGTTCCAATGCTTTCTACAGTATGGTTTGGAGCAGGTGCTCCGCTTGTAATTGTTGCTGTTCTTGCCGTTATGGTACTTCATATGTGGATTACTTCAAAAGTATTCGGTCGTTCTCTTGTTAAAAAAGAGGATCGCTGCGGTATGATTATGGAGCTTCCTCCATATCATAAGCCGCGCTGGGGAAGCCTTTTCCGTTATGTTCTTGGACGCACAAAAGATACCTTCTTCCGTGTACTTAAAGTAATTCTTATTGTTTCCTTTGTATTCTGGCTGCTTACTTATACAAGCTCCGGTACAATGGACAATTCCATTATGTACAAAATTGGTCAGGCAATTGAACCTGTTACAAAAATATTTGGTCTTGGCTGGAAAACCTTTATGGCTTTCATAGTTTCTTCACTTGGTAAGGAAGGAGCAATTGGCGTATTGAGTACAATCTTTACAGACCACAGCATGATTACAGTCGGAAGCACAGTAGCCGGCGGCGCAGTTGCAAACATCAATGAGCTGCTTGTTGCCAACGTTGCCAAGCCTGAAGCACTTGCCTTTATTTTTGCAATTACCTTTAATATGCCTTGTATTGTAGCGCTTGCTGCAACCTATCAGGAAACACACTCTGCAAAGTGGACAACACTTATTGCCTTGTATTATACTTTCGGAGCCCTGGTAATTGCATGTGTAGCATATCATATTGGATTGCTTATTTGGTAATATGGAACAATTACTGGCTTTATTAAAAGACGGGCGTTCCCGTACAATCGAAATGCTGGCTGCCGAGTTGAACACAAGCACCGACGATATCGAACGCAAAATAGATTTTCTGGAACGTGCAGGTCTTATCCGCCGTGTGGCAACTTCTTTCCCAAACGGAGAGTCGCTGCTAACGGCAGGTAAAAATCCAGCTGCAAAACCATCCTGTTCGGGACATTGTTCGTCCTGTTCAGGATGTGCCGCCTGTATGCCAAAGGGCGGTTTTAAAAATATGGGTGCAATGTGGGAAGTTTTGTAGATACCTTAGAAAAATTTGGACTTCTTTCACTAAGATACTTATATAAAGAGGGTAAAACTATCATGGGAACAACAATCGTAATTTTAGTTCTGCTGGCAATTGTAGTAATGGCAATTTTTAGTATCCGTAAACGCATTAAGTATGGGTCTTCCTGCTGTGGCACCCATGATGCAACCCCCGCAAAAATCCGCGTAGCCGACACTAACAAGGATCACTACCCATATATATACACTTTAACAATTGACGGAATGCACTGTTCCAACTGCGTACGTCACGTGGAAAATGCGCTCAACTGTCATGAAGGAATCTGGGCAACTGTTGATCTTGAGAAAAACATTACGCTTGTCCGCGCCAAAACTCCTCAGGAACGAAAACACCTTTCAGAAATCATTGCCGACGAAGGCTATACATTGATAGACTTTAGTCATAACTAACTCTTGTCGCGGTTTGTTTAGTAGTGTATACTTATCTCAAGAGGTTGCAAATGACTATTAAAGAATCTGCGGAAATGTATCTTGAAACAATTTTGGTGCTTTCTAAGAAGGGAGCAGTTCGTTCAATTGATGTTGCAAAGGAAATGAACTTTTCACGTCCTTCCGTAAGTATTGCCCTTCATAATCTTGAAAAAGAATCTTATATTTCTATCGAAAAAGATCAGACTGTAAAGCTTTTGCCAAAGGGTCTGGATATTGCAAAAACTATTTATGAGCGCCACACAGTTCTTACAGAATTCCTTGAACAGCTTGGCGTAAAAACTGCTATTGCCGCAGCCGATGCCTGCAAGATTGAGCACGATATCAGTCCGGAATCTTTTAAAGCAATCAAAAAGCTTGTAAAACAGAATAAAGAATCAAAATAATGCACGTTGACGTAGAGGATCCGGGAATCAAAAAAAAGAACCTGTGGTTTTTTCCGCTTGGAACTGTAGGCAGGGATATGGTTTACACCATGTTCACAAGCTTTATATATCTTTATGTTTTGTATACAAAAGAACTTACGGACGCACAGGTTGTTGCAATAACAATGATTATGGTTGCTGCCCGTATTTTTGATGCATTTAATGATCCGATTATGGGAAACCTCATAGAGCGCACGCGTTCAAAATGGGGTAAGTTTAAGCCGTGGATGCTCGCGGGAAGTCTGTCTACATCCATTGTTGTTTACCTTGCGTTCAGTACAAGATTGAGCGGCTGGGCTTTTGTTGCCTTTTTTGGTGTGATTTACTTTTTGTACAGCATCACTTTTACAATGAATGATATTTCTTACTGGGGTATGATTCCGGCAATTTCAAGGACAAGTAATTCCAGAAATCAGTTTACAGCACGCACTACACTTTTTGCGGGGGTAGGGGCAACTCTTGCGGGACTTTTGATTCCAATGTTCACAGCGGGCAAGATGCAGCTGGGTGGTAATGCAAATTCTGCTTATTCTATAATTGCGCTGGTTGTCGGGCTTTTGTCACCGCTCTTTGTTTTGTTCACACTTTTTGGTGCAAAAGAAAACCGCGATGATATGGAAAAGCCTGCAGACAAGGTTTCGTTCAAGCTCATTGCAGATACAATTTTTGGAAATGACCAGCTGCGTTGGATGGTTTTAATATACCTGCTTCATCAGATTGCAAACAACCTCATCATCGGTGGTATTGGAGCAAACTACGTGTACTTCCGTTACGGTTATGAAGGCGGACTTTATTCGCTGTTCTCTACTGTGGGCATGGCTGCTACTGCACTTTTGATGGTGTTCTATCCTGCTATTTCCAGAAAATTAACCCGCAAGGCTTTTTTAAGAGTTCTGGTTTATGTTGCTGCCGTGGGCTGTGTGCTCATGCTTGTTTCGGGGCTCGTTATGCCTGCAAACATGGCTGCGTTCTGGGTGCTTACAATTGGTTATATGCTGCTGGCATTCGGTTTGTACGGCTTCCACCTTGTTCTGATGATTTCCATTTTTAATACAGTTGAATATAACGAGCTTAAGAAGGGTAGTCGCCGCGAAGGAATTATTACTTCCATCCGTCCATTTATTACAAAGCTTGGCTGTGCGCTGGTTGTTGTAATTACTTCTCTTTGTTATCTGCTTTTCCGCGTAACTGATTTTACAAATAAGATTGCAGGTTTTGAACAGGCCGCTAATCAGAACCTTATAGATGTTGCAACTAAGAACGCCCAAATTGCACAGGTGATTCAGAATGTTGGAAAGAGGCAGTCTGTGGGTATGCTTCTGTTTATGGTTTTTGTTCCGCTTGTACTTCTGTTGATTTCTTATCTTTTGTATGTCCGCTTTTATAAACTGGATGAAGAACAATATGCCCAGATTTTGAGTGAACTTGAGGCACAACACAACGCAAACTAATTACGGAGACAGACGATGGGAATTACAAAACTTGCTTTGCGTATTGCCGCTCCATTTCCAAAGGTAAACAGTTTTGAAAAATATCTTTTTGTAGGTCCGCACCCTGATGATATTGAGATTGGGGCAGGGGCTACGGTAGCTGCTCTGGCTGCTCAGGGAAAGAAGATTTGCTTTTTGATTTGCACCGATGGCCGTTATGGCACTATGAATATGAAGGAACCGGTTACGGAGGAAGAGCTTATAGCAATTCGTAAGGATGAAGCAATTCGTTCTGCGGCAGCGCTTGGTGTTACCGACGTGAGATTCCTCGGGCTTTCTGACGGTGGCTTTTATGATAGCGATGACTTGATTAAGCAGATTGCGGATGTGATTTCTTCGTTTCAACCTGATGTAATTTTTGCGCCGGATCCTGCACCTGCCAGTGAATGTCATGTCGACCACTTGAATGTTGGTAAGGCGGTTCGCACTCTTGCTGTTAATTCTGCCGTTCCGGGTATTATGAACAAGCTTGGCGCGTCGGCTGTCCCACTACAAGCAGTTGCTTTTTATATGACCGCTAAGCCGAATGTGTTTATGAAAACGACAGGGTTTGTCAAAAAACAGTTGTCTGCCCTGTTTGATAATCACTTAAGCCAGTATCCGGAAGGTTGCCCTGACCGTGATGCAATAAAGCTTTACCTTAAACTGCGCGCCAGAGATTTTGGACTGCGGTCGTTTCACGTGACTGCAGAAGGCTTTAGAATGCTTGGCACAATTCACACGCATTGCCTACCGGAAGCAGGATTGTAATTTAATTTAACTACCCCAAAAAAAGGAAGGGCCACCCGAACATGACACAAATCGGGTGGCCCTAATATTATGGTTTATAGGAGCCGCTTTATGGCTGTTAGTATTGACTAACACAATACGAATATATATTATATTGATAAGTTAGTCAAGACTAACAAAATAAAAAAAGAGGCACCCAAATGATTAAACTTGTATTAATCCGTCACGGAGAAAGTGAATGGAATAAACTCAATCTTTTTACAGGCTGGACAGATGTTGAACTCAGCGACAAAGGCCGCGAAGAAGCAAAGGCTGCCGGCAAACTCCTTGTCCAGGAAGGGTATGATTTTGATATCTGTTACACATCTTACTTAAAACGCGCAATCCATACACTCAATGGTGTGCTTTGCGAAATGGATAGAGAATGGCTCCCTGTAATCAAAACCTGGAAATTAAACGAACGCCACTACGGAGACCTTCAGGGCAAAAACAAAGCCGAAGCTGCAGAAAAGTTTGGAGAAGATCAGGTAAAAATCTGGCGTCGTTCCTTTGATGTAAAGCCGCCTGTTCTAGCCGACGACGATGAGCGTTCCGCAAAAAAACAGGAAATGTACCGCGATGTAGATCCAAGCTTCCTCCCACAAAACGAAAGTCTTGAAACAACTATTGCCCGTGTAATTCCATATTTCCTTGAAGAAATCAAACCGCAGATGAAGGCTGGTAAACGCGTAATCATTGCTGCCCACGGAAACAGTCTTCGTGCACTTGTAAAATATCTGGACAATCTTAGTCCGGAAGAAATTCTCGAAGTAAATATTCCTACAGGCACTCCGCTTGTTTATGAGTTTGATGACAATCTCAAAGTTATCAGACACTACTACCTTGGCGACCAGGATGCAATTGCTACCAAAATGAACGCAGTTGCAAATCAGGGAAAGAAAAAATAATCAATTAAAATCAATTAAAAAAGAGGCACCTATGATAAAATCAGTTGCGCCGTATATTGGGAAGTATAAAAAATATACGGTTATTGCGTCGTTTTTAACAACACTTGGAATTATTGCAAATGTGGTTCCATATTTTATTTTGTATCAGCTTATTGTTCCGATAACACAAAATCAATTGCCGGACTTTAAGTTTGTTGCGGTAAGAGTTGCTGCCATTTTTGTATGTCTTGCTCTTTATGCAGTTTTGTATAGTCGGGGGCTTGCCTTTTCACACATCAGCGCCTACAACACTCTTAAAAATATCCGAATCTCCCTTAAGTCTAAGCTCGAAAATCAACCGCTTGGAAATATAAAAGAGCTTGGTACTGGTCAGATTAAACGAGTTTTTACCGACGACATTGATCAGATAGAGCTTTTGCTTGCACACGCTATTCCTGAAGGAATTGCAAACATCACAGTTCCTGTTGTTGTGATCATCGCAATGTTTTTTGTAGACTGGCGGCTTGCTCTTTTGACTCTGGCTACTGTTCCTCTTGGAATTCTTGCCATGAGCATGATGATGAAGGCCGGTATGGCAAAGATGGGTGCCTATTATGAATCTGCAAAAAAGATGAACAACACAATCATCGAATATGTAAACGGTATGGAAGCTATTAAGGTTTTCAATAAGGATGGCGACAGCTTTAAGCGTTTTGGAGATGCTGTCCGCGGCTACCGGGATTTTACTCTTGCCTGGTATAAAGTGTGCTGGCCCTGGATGGCTCTTTATAACAGTATTCTTCCTTGTCTTGCACTTTTTACTCTGCCTTTTGGAGGCCTTCTTGTTTTGAAAGGCGCAATCAATTTGAGCCAGCTCGTGCTTGTTTTGTGCATGTCTTTTGCAGTTGGTCCTGCAATTTTGCGAGCCCTTAGCTTTGCCGGAAAAATCCCACAGCTTGATTACAAAATTGCCGAGCTAGAAAAAATGATGAACGGGGAAGCGATTAAGGCAGGCACAAATAAGTTTATTGGCAAGAATTATGATGTGGATTTTAAGGATGTAAGATTCTCGTATAACCGTCACCCTGAAGATCAGAACTGTCACCCTGAACTTGTTTCAGGGTCTCCTTCGAACGAGATGCTGAAACAAGTTCAGCATGACAGTGAAGTCCTGCACGGTATAAATTTAAGCTTAAAACAAGGCACAACAACCGCCCTCATCGGCGAATCTGGTAGCGGAAAATCTACCCTTGCAAAGCTGCTTGTTCATTTTTATGACCTGGACTCTGGCAGCATTTCAATCGGCGGTCAGGACATTACAGACATGTCAATTGAAAGCTTGAACAATCAGATTTCTTATGTTGCGCAGGAGCAGTTCCTTTTTAACACCTCGCTCTATGAAAATATTTTGATTGGTCGCCCTGACGCAACCCGTGAAGAAGTTTTGGATGCGGCACATCGTGCCCAGTGTGATGAGTTCCTTGCACGATTCCCTAAAGGCATAGATACAATGGCCGGTGACAGCGGAAAGCAGCTTTCTGGCGGAGAACGTCAGCGCATTTCTCTGGCACGCGCAATCTTAAAAAATGCACCAGTTATTGTGCTGGACGAAGCAACCGCCTTTATGGATCCCGAAAACGAAGAAAAGATGAATGCGGCAATCAACGAAATTATTAAAGACAAAACAGTAATTGTAATTGCACACCGTCTTTCTTCAATCAAAAACGCAGACAAGATTTGCGTCCTCAAAGAAGGAAACATTATTGCAGAAGGAAGTCACAACGAACTGAATAAGTCGTGTGAAGAATACCAGAAACTGTGGAAGGCCTCTACACAGGCTGCGGAGTGGAGGATATAAAATGAAAAACAAATCAATGTTAAAAATGATGCACCGCCTGGTAAGTTCGTGCGGAAACTATAAAGGAGTTATCCGGGCATCCTATGTACCTGGCTTTTTCAAAGGTATTTTTATGAAGGCTCCGCTTATGGTGAGCTTTTTTATAATTTCA
>JAFYDO010000109.1 GCA_017544745.1 Treponema sp.
AAAAAAAGAGAGGATGAAGATTATGAAAAAATTCTTGTTGGGAAGCCTTGCAGCGCTTCTCCTGCTTCCGGGGCTTGCCTTTGCCCAGGTAAAATCTTACATCGGAGTTGTTCGTCAGCAGTATTATTCTGAATATGTAGACATGTTCAAGAAAATGAGTAAGGAACTCAAAGACGAAGGCTACAATACTTACTCAAAGTCAATTGATGGTTACCTCGAAGGTGGCTTTGGTTCCGGCTTTGTTTGGGTTGCCAAAGATGGTACCAACTATGTTATTACAAACCGCCATGTCGTTGCACAGGCAGAAACAGCCAGCGTGGAATTTGAAGATGATGCAACCGGCGAAATTACAAAGTACGAAGGACTTAAGGTTATTGCAACCGACGATGATATTGATATTGCAATTCTTGCCTTTAAGGATGGCGAAAAGCCTTTTAAAAAGGGACTTGAACTTTCCCAAAAGGCACTTACAGATGGACAGGAAGTCTGGTCTGCAGGTTTCCCTGGTCTTGGAAACGATCCTGTATGGCAGTTTGGAAAGGGTACAGTAACAAATGCCCGCGCCAGAATCAAGGAGCTTTTGGATCCTGAAGTTTCTACAATTATCCAGCACTCTGCTCAGGTAGATTCAGGAAACTCCGGTGGTCCGCTTCTCGTAGCTTCCGGAAAAGATTACCTTGTTGTTGGTATTAATACCTGGAAGGCTGCTTACCGCGATTCTACAAACTTTGCAATTCCTGCAAGTGTAATTCAGAAAATGCTTGATGGTCTTTCTAACAGTCAGACAAGTTCTGCCGAAGACAGAGCCTTTAAGCTTGCAAAAGCTCTTGGCGACAGCTCTCAGAGTTTTACTTCAATTGTAAACTTTATTTCTTATCACAAAGCTTCGGTAGAAGGTCAGAAGGAATTGGAATCGGTTCTGCGTTTTGCACCTACCAGTGTACGTTCTACAATTTCAGAAATCTTCAGTTATAACCCTGCAGAAGGCTTGCGCTATGCCTGTGCCTACCAGCTGTTTAAAAAGTATGGCTCAACCGAAGACAAGACCTACTCTTATAAAACAGAGGTTACAGATTCTTCTGATGAAAAAATGACCATCACCTTTACTTCCGGCGAAGGAGATGATGCAAAGTCCTTTGAAACTGCCTGGATTAAGGAACATGGACTTTGGAGGCTCGATGCTGCAGAAAAGGTAGAAGAAGAAAAGGATGAAAAAGATAAAAAGAAGGAAAAGAAATCTGGCTCTGGAGGCAAAGTAGGCTTTGAAGGAATTGGAGCTCCAGACACACTGGTTCTTAAAGTAGACTTTGAATTACCTTTGTCTGGTCAGAATAATGTTTTTGGTGGAGAGATTCAGTATTTTACTTCTGATTGTTTTGGTTTTGCTATTGCAGTTACTCAGATTTCTAACCCTGTAGAAAAGTCAAAGCTTGGTTTTGGTATTTCTGGAGTTGGAAGACTGCCATTGTCTTTCAATAAATTTATTCTTGCACCATATGCAGAGGCTGGTTATTCTATGGCAGGTCTTGGAACCTTTGATATGCAGTTAAGTGTCTCTTATGAAGCAGGTCTTGCCTGTACATTAGATTTGGGTTCATCTATATACCCTGGTCTTGGTATAGCATATCGTGGAAGAAAATTCATACCTTTCATGGACAGGTTATATACAGATACAACATCATCAGTATTAATTTATCTTAGTATAGGATTCTAAAAAGGAGAATATAAAAAAAATGAAAAAAACATTATTTGTTATTGCAGGAATGTGTCTTTTCCTGCTTAGTGGTTGTCTTTCTCCAAAAATACTCAATTTTGATTATAAGGAAAGAGCAGCCCAGGGAACACCGGAAAATTCAGTAATCTTTATTGGATTTTATGGAAACGACAGTACTTTGTACTGGTCACAGTGTAATTCTGAATATCAGCCAGATTACCAGCAGCTGGAAGGACCTTATGTTTGTTCTGCCCCTGTTGCTCCTGGTTCACGATACCGTCTGGAATATGTTTCGGGTTCTATGGTAGTTGGAAGAACAACTTATTACTGGTCTGATGTTTATGGCATGCAGAATAATTATTATGATATTAAGATTCCTGAAGAACCAGGCATTTATTTCTTTGGATATTTTAATGGTCAGGATTCCTTTAGACAGGGCGAGCCTGTTCAGATGAGCGGACTTTTTGCAACTACAAATCCTGTTAAGCAGGAAAGAGAATGTCTGGAATTTGCATTGAAAAAATACAAGGGAACAGACTGGGAACCTGTAATTAAACAGAGAATAGAGGAGTTACGATAATGAAAAAGATTTCAAAATACCTGATTGCAGGTCTCGTTTTAATTGCCGGTAATTTTGGAGCCTTTGCTGCAGATGCTCCAGCTCTCAAAGCTGACTCCGGCAAGGTTATTATAGTTGGAAAAATAAATGTTGTTTATGATGAAAGCCGTGATTTTATTTTTAAGACTCGCGGACTTCCGGAAACAGCAGCAGATAAAGCAGATACTTATGTTGTTCCTTATGTAATGGATTCTTCAGATACCTTTGGTAATAACTCTTCAAAGTATTACAAAGAAAATCAGACAGAATATGCAATTGGGGACACATTTATTGTACAGGTAAAGAGAAATAAGAAAACACCTAATACTCTTACCTTTATGAGAAATTTCACAATGTACTTCTTTAATAGCAATATGGCAAAGATTTATCTTCCATTGCCAGGTGCTGCAATCGAAGTTGATGTTCCTGATGATGTAGATGCTATTTATCTTGGTACCTTTAATTACTATGTTACAGGCGACAATTTTACAATTGATAATCTTGAGCGCATTGATGAATATGATGTAGCTCAGGAAGAACTGGACCGTCGTCTGGGAACCCATTGCGATATGGCACGTGCTGTATTAAAAGTTGTTGATTATAAAGAAAGCGCAGACGAGCAGGCAGATGCTAAATAACAATCCAAAGTCTTAATCAACTTCATTGGCGTCAGTGAGTAATTGCTGGCGCCAATTTTTTTTGCAGCAAGGGCGTGTGCCTGGCAGGCGGTAATGGCTGCATCCTTTGCGCTGTAACCCTGTGCAAGAAGGGCTGCAATCATTCCGGCAAGCACGTCGCCGCTGCCACCTTTGGCAAGGCTTGGAACTCCGTCTGTTATTATGTAAGTCTGTCCACCAGCGGCTATAAAGGTGTTTGCGCTTTTAATTACAAGCACAGTATTAGGAAAAAGCTTATTTATTTTCTGTCCAATTTTGATTTTGAGCTCGGGGTCGTTTGCCAGTGCTTCAACAGTTGGCTCCGGTTTTATCTTAAGGTTTTTACACAATCGTACCAGCTCCAAAAGGTGAGGGGTAAGAACAATGCGTGAACCTGCCCGAGAATCAAGCTTTGCAAGCAGATCCACAAAATCAGGATTACCAAAAACTCCCGCATCAAAAACAAGCGCTGGAATTTTACAGACAGTATCATCAGGGAGCGCGCATTCTGCCATTCCGGGACCAAACACAGCACAGGTAGTTTTGGCAGGAACAGATTTGCTTATCATAAGCTCAGGACTTATTTTGAACTGCTTTAAGTTTGAATCCGGAGTTTCTACCAGTGTTGTAAGTCCGCTTCCAAAATGCATGGCAGCTGTAGCACAGATTATTGCAGCGCCGCTTTTTTCTCCGGCCATTACAGCAGTATGTCCGTAATTTCCCTTGTGTGCGGCTTTGTTTGTGCGGTACGGGAGTTTCATATCATCGGCAGTAACAAGAAAGGCTGCGGGCTTGGTTGCACTTTCAAAAACTGTACGGTCTATTCCAAGGTCTGTAACTATAATCTGTCCGCTAACCTGTTTTGCCCTGTCGCTAAACAGTGCAAGTTTATGTTCTCCCATGGTTACGGTGTAGTGTGCATCAAAGGCAAGTCCGCTGGGAATATCGCAGGCTATTCGTGTTGCCTGGGCCTTGTTGGCAGTATCAATCAGTTTTTGTACATTGGCAGGAAGTTCGCCCTTAAAGCCTGTCCCAAAAAGGCAGTCTACAATAAAAAGGGGAGTGTCTTTGGTGGCAGCAGACATAATATCCAGGGCTTGAGTGTGCGATACAAACTTTATTCCAAGTTTTTTGCACATCTGATATTGTGTCTGAGCTTCTTTTGCGGTAGGTTCTGCCAGCTTATATAGAAAAACCTTGCAGCTGTTACCAAGCAGGCGTGCCAGAGCATAGCCGTCTCCACCGTTGTTTCCCTTTCCGCAGAGGATGAGGCAATTACCATAAATTAACTGCTTAATTGCAAGTGCGGCATTTTCCATCATCATAAAGTCGGGAATGCCGTACTTTTGTTTTACGAGAGCTTCTAATTTTGAAGGATTATCGAAGATTTTTTCCAAAGTGTACCAGATAATCTATAAAAGAGCTGTAGCTCAAAATAAGAGACAGCACAAACAGACAGATTGCAACAATCTTAAGTACGCCAAAGCAGTCCGGAACGCATTCCAGGCGAACCAAAAGTTCAAGGAACAGAGCATAAAAGCCCGAAACTACATAAGTAACAGTCTTTATTTTGCCACCCTTGCGTGCTGCAATTGCAATTCCCTGTTTTGCTGCAACCATGCGAAGGAAGGTCTGACCCATTTCGCGGTACATAATAAGGATAAATACAAAGCGTGGTGTATAGCCGAGCCCCTGTTCAACCGAGAACATAAGGCAGGCAAAGGTTGTCATATGAAGAATTACATCTGCAAACGGATCAAAAATCTTTCCAAAATCACTTACTTCGTTATGCTTGCGTGCATAATGTCCGTCCAGATAGTCTGTAAACTCTGCAAAGCACAAAAGAGGAATTGCAATCAAAAGTGAAAGCTTGGTAAAGGCTCCTGTCCATACAGGAATAAAATATAAAATAAAAAATACTGGTGCAAAAATAATGCGTGTGATAGTAAACTTGTTTGAGGTTTTCATAGATTAAATTATCGCTTTTCTAAGTATAAAAGTCAACCTTACTGATACTGCTTAAAGTCGTGGACGATGCTTACGGCGGAGCGGGTCTGGTACTGTGGCAGCTCCTGACGCACAATTTCTAGTGCCTGTTCTACAAGGGCTGGTGCATCGGTAACTCCGTACAGAACAAAAACTCCATCCTCTATGGCCGCATGCAAAAAGTCAATCTTGATTTTGTAATCAAAAATGAGCTTGTTTACTACAGACTGGGCCTTGAGCATTTCTTCTACCAGCTTGTTTCCTTCTGCTTCCTTGGTAGGAGTAATGTGCGTATTTGTAAAATCTGCAATAATCTGGCCGCATTCGTTTACAGCTACAGAGCCGGTGTTTAAAACCATATGAAAGTTGGCTGGGTCTTCTATATCAATATTATAAAAGTTTTTGTGAAAGCCGTTTCTGTTTGAATCACTTTCCTGAATATGCTGGCGTGCGAGCTTTTCGGTCCATTCAAATTCTTCCATAAGGCGGGCAATTCTTACCTTTTCGCTGGCAATGAGGCGTACAGAAATATGATTTGGAACTGAAGCAAAGAAAGCAAAGGCTCCACGGCCTATAAAAATAACGTTTCCTTTGGCTGCTGCTTCGAGCATGGCATACTGCGAAAGATTCTGGTAGGCATCGCGGTCTTTTGCCATAGATGCAAAAAATCCGGGCTTGCGTTCATCATATTTTGGCATTTTGTCGCGTGGAAAACCAAGTTCAATAATACGTTCCTCAATCTGTTTGCGGGTTACAAAATTGTAGTTAAGCTTTGCTGCTAAATCCTGTGCTACTTCGTCGCCTTTTGCAGCTACCTGTCGTGCCAGTGTAATTATTGCCATAAGAACCTCCTGCCATATCATTGTCGGTCTTGACCCGGCAATCTATCTAATATTATGATAAATCGTGAAAGGGGATATGTCAATGAATTACTTTACCGGTGATGACGAAAAGCTTAAGTGGACCTGCGGGGAGAAAAAATCTCTCCTTAAAACTGTTGTTTTTGATGTAACCAGCAGTACAAATACCTTTAAGGATGGTCAGCGCACTGTAAGTGGTGATTATATTGTTTTGGACGCTCCAGACTGGGTAATTGTAATTCCAGAGATTGAAGGGGAACCAAAGCAGTTTTACATGGTAAAGCAGTGGAGGCATGGAGCCAAGTGCCTTAGTGTAGAATTTCCCGGGGGAGTTATAGATAAGGGAGAAGAGCCCGAGACTGCAGCTCGTCGCGAGCTTTTGGAAGAAACCGGCTGCCAGGCAGGACGCCTTACAAAGCTTGGAGAAGTAAATCCCAATCCGGCATTATTTTCAAACCGTGTGCACATT
>JAFYDO010000110.1 GCA_017544745.1 Treponema sp.
CGTCAGCCTGAATTTACACAGATTGATATGGAAATGTCCTTCACAAACCGCGAAGAAGTTTTGAGCACAACAGAAGGCATGATGCAGTATATCTTCAAAAAGACTTTGAACTATGATTTGCCAGCTAAGTTTGACCGCATTGCTTGGGAAGACGCTTTTGATCTTTACGGCAGCGATAAGCCTGACCTTCGTTTTGATATGAAAATGCAGGATGCTTCATTTATGGCAGGACTTGCAGACTTTAACGCATTCAAAGCAGGGGCAGCAAACGCAGGCCGCGACATTCAAAGACATAAGCGCTCAGGTCTCAAAGCTCTTGTTGTAAAGAATGTTGCAGATAAATACAGCCGCAAGAATATTGAAGCACTCGAAGAAGTTGCAAAGACCTATAAAGCAAAGGGATTGGCCTGGATGAAAGTTGACCCTGAGGGTAAGTTCGAAGGCGGAATCTCTAAGTTCTACGCCGGCCACGAAGCAGAAATCTGCAGCAAGCTTGGCGCAGAGAAGAACGACCTTCTTTTGTTCGTAAGCGACGAAAACTGGCAGCTTGCATGTACCGCTCTTGGTGCAGTACGTAAGCAGCTTGGTAAGGACCTCAACCTCTATAATCCTAACGATGAATTCCACTTTGCCTGGATTATTGACTTTCCATATTTTGCATGGAACGAAGAAGAAAATCACTGGGAAACAGAACACCATATGTTTACCCTGCCGCAAAAGCAGTACTGGGACACTCTGGAACAGGACCCTGGCGCAGTAAAGGGCGACCTTTACGACCTCGTACTCAATGGCTACGAGCTTGCTTCTGGTTCTATGCGTATTAATGACCCTGCCCTGCAGGAACGCATTTTTGAAATTGTAGGCTACAGCCGCGAACGTGCAGAAAAAGCATTCGGCTTCTTAGTACAGGCCTTTAAGTTTGGTGCTCCACCACACGGAGGAATTGCACCTGGTCTCGACCGCCTTGTAATGCTCATGTGCCACGAGGAAAGCATTCACGAAGTTATTGCATTCCCTAAGAACAATCTGGCCGCAAGCCCAATGGACGAATGCCCAAGCCCTGTAGACGAGCAGCAGCTTAAGGATTTACATATAAACGTTTATGACACAGAAGAATAAATTATTTCTCAAAATAGCAGTTGGAGTGGCTGCAACTCTTGCAGCCATTTTTATCCTTGCAGTGCTTGTCTTTAATATTTTTACAAAGGCACCTGCAGGCAAAAACCTGCGCCACAGTAAAAAGGGTTTTGTAATTCCATATTCAAACAAGGGCTACATTGCTCAGGGAATTTCTTACGACGAAAGCTCAGGTAACTTTTACCTCACCGGCTATATGAAGGACGGCTCTGCCTCCCCTATTTTTGTTGTGAATAAAGAAACACGCAAGCTTGTAAATGCAGTACGCATGACAAAGCCAGACGGTTCTGCTTTTACAGGACACGCCGGAGGCCTTTCGGTAGCAGATGGAAAAATCTACATTGCTGGTTCTGCCGACTGTTGTTTTTATGTTTTTGACAAGGCAGCCGTAGACAACGCCGAACGCAATTCAAACATTTCTTATACAGATGTTGTAGATGTTAAGGGCGGTTCAGACGCAATAAAGGTTTCTTTTTCTACCTACTACAACGGCCTTCTTTATGCAGGTGAATTCCACAGAGAACCAAACTATAAGCTTTCGGACGCACACCAGGTTATGACCGCAGACGGTTTACAGTATGGACTTGCAGTAGGCTTTACACTTTCAGACGGCAAAGCTACTGCTCAGGTTGCATTTTCTCTGCCAGATTTAGTTCAGGGCATGTGCTTTAGCGACGACGCAATCTACCTTACAACCTCGTGGGCGCTTGGAAAATCAATGATTTACAAATACAGCTTTGGCAACCTCAAACAGGAAGGAACAAAAGAAGTTTGCGGTGTGACAGTTCCGCTTTACACACTTACAACATCCAACACAACTGCAAGCTATGTGCTCCCGCCAATGGCCGAAGAAATTGAGTACGTAGACGGCCGCTTTTACATTACAAATGAGTCTGCATCAGATAAGTATATGTTTGGTAAATTCACCGGCGGTCGCTGGTGCCGCGCCTATGAGTTTTAGGCCAGGCAGTTTAGAAATCCTTCCACTAATTTTACTGCGCGATTTATGATGTTATTATCCGACGGGAGTTCAAAAAGGCTTCCGGCGCCTGTCTCCGGGTTCTGGCGAACAGTTTCTTTGCGCACGGCAATATAAGAATCCAGCTGCTGCAAAATAAGGCTGGTGCAATCCAAAGATAAATCCTTCATTTCTTTATCTGTCTTTGCCTTAAACGCTTTGGCAGTTACGGCACAATCAAACAAGGTTCTTATACTTTCTGCAATTTTTTCTGCCTGAGCCTGAACAATTTTAAGACATTCAACATTAAAATACTGCTCGGTATGAACAAAAACATACATTTTGAATAGTGGTTCTGAATCGAACAACGCAAAATAACGGGAAATAAGCTTCTTAAATGCAGCTTGAATCGTAGTTTTTTCATCCAAAACAGAATCTGTAATCTTTGGAATAAGAAATTCTACGGCACCAATTTGATTTTTGCAATATTCTACAGAGGCAGCATACATAGCCTCGCGACTGTCAAAGTGATTGTAAAGAGATGCTTTTTTAATTTCCAGGCTGTCGGCAACATCTGCAAGCGAGGTACCGCCCGCACTCTTATCAAAGGCCGAAGTCAAAAATGCCTGTATGATTTTTTCCTGCGAAATATTCTTTTTACTCATATATATATTGTCGGAAACTAATGAGTGTTAGTTTAATTTTTCTTGCGAATTCTATATTACGGTGTTATCCTATATATACTTAAATCGGAGGTTTTTTTATGATACAAGAAGTTGCTCAAACCCAACAAACCGAAGTAGAAAAAGCTGTACCCGACCTTTGTGCCCGATTAAAAAAAGATCCTGCTTCTTATAACTGTATTATATTTTTTGCTACCAGCGCTGTAAATTTTCAGGAGCTTCACGCTGCCCTTCATCAGAGATTTCCTGGTGCTCAATTAATTGGAACAACCACATCCGGCGAAATTACATCGCAGGGCTTTACAACAAACACTATTGTTTTAAATGCTATAAGCGACACCCAGTCATCCTTTAGCGCAGTACTTGTAGATGACGCCAACAAGTTCCCTATTATTTCAAAGGACAAGGTTATAGCTGCTGCAAAAAAAATCGACATCAGTTTGTCTTCTCCGGACATTCACAAAAACGCTTTTGCAATCTCGCTCATCTGCGGACTCAAGAATATTGAAGAAGGATTCCTTTCTATGTTCTACTCTATGGTTCAGGATGAACAGTTCCTTGTTTGTGGCGGAACAGCAGGAGACGACCTTAAGTTTAAGGCAACCTATGTTTGTGCCAACGGCGAATGCTCCGACAGCGGGGCCGTACTTCTCTTTGTAAAAACCTCCCGTCAGTTTGAAATCTATAAAGAAAACATTTTCCAGAAATCCGGAAAGAACGTGCGCCTTACAGATGTTGTTCACGAAACACATGTTGTAAGGACAATAGACGGAGTAAATCCACGCAAACGCTATGCCGAAGTTGTTGGCATCCCGGAAAGCAGCGCAAACGATGCACTTCTGGATCATCCTTTTGGACGAACCTTTGGCGACAACGTGTTCATTGCAAGTCTTGTAAGCTTTGATAACAACGGTATTCTTTCTACCTACGCAAGAGTTATTCAGGATTCGGTTCAGGAGATTCTTGACCCTATGGATCCTATAAAGATTACCGAAGAATCGTGCCAGAATATAACAAGA
>JAFYDO010000111.1 GCA_017544745.1 Treponema sp.
ACAAGAACCAGCAGGAGCTTTCCGTAATTTGTAAAAATGCCAAGACCGTTTGTTGAAACTGTCGTGTACACAAGTCCTAAGATTCCAAAAGGAGCCAGGTTGATTATCCAGCGGACAATCTGAGAGATTCCCTGTGCAACCTCGGTAAACATGAGCTTTGTCTGTTCGCTTGCAAATCGCTTCATTGCAAGTCCAAAAATCAATGCCCAGGTAAGAATGCCTATATAGTTTGCGCGGACAAGTGAGTCTATTGGATTTGAAACTGCATTTATAAGAAGGTTATTTAAAACCTGACCAATACCTGCCGGAGCTGCAGAAACATCTGCTTCCTGTGCAAGTACGATTGTCTGTGGAAAAATAAAGCTGGCTGTAACTGCTACAAGAGCGGCAAGCAGTGTTGTTGTAAGATACAAACCTATAACCATGCCAAAGCGTTTGTCGAGTTTGGCAGCTCCCTTTGCAAGAGAACTTGAAACAAGTGCAAATACGAGCACCGGAGCAATTGCCTTTAAGGCACCAACAAAAAGGTTTCCCAGAACCGAAATCCAGCCGGCCTGTGGCAACAAGATTCCAATTATTGCTCCAAGAATAATTCCAATGCAGATTCGCAGAATGAGGCTAATTGAATTATAAGTTTTAATGAGTTTAGTAAAAATATTTGTGTGTTCCATAAAAAAGATTATAACATAAAATAGTAATTTTTTTACAATTTACATCACTTTTTTTACTATAATAAATGCGATTATGGGGTATAATTATTTTGTGAGGTGAAATATGAAAAAACTTGGCTTTGGTTTGATGAGACTTCCTTACTCGGAAGACAAAACTTGGGGAAACATTGATTTGGAAAAGACCCGCGAGATGATTGATGCTTACATGGCACAAGGTTTTTCTTATTTTGATACTGCGTGGGTTTATCACGGCGGATTTTCGGAGAAGGTTTTTGGCGAACTTGTTGCAAAACGCTATCCAAGAGAAAAGTTTCAGGTAACTACCAAGATGCCGCTTTGGGGTAAGACAGACCCTGCCGACCTTCAGAAGACTTTTGATGAACAGCTTAAAAAATGTGGTGTTGAATATTTTGACTATTACTTTTTGCATGCCCTGAACCGCGAAGTTTTTGCTACTGCAGAAAAGCTTGGTGCCTTTGAATGGATGCAGGAAATGAAAAAACAGGGAAAAATCCTTCACCCTGGCTTTAGCTTCCACGATGACGCAGACGCTTTGGAAATGATGCTCAGCAAGCACCCTGAAGTTGAACTCGTTCAGCTGCAGATAAACTACATTGACTGGGAAAGCGACAATGTCCAGAGCCGCAAGTGTTACGAAATCTGCAAGCGCTACGGAATTCCTGTTTCTATTATGGAGCCGATTAAGGGTGGCAGCCTTGCAAATATCATGCCCGACGCTAAAAAAATCTTTACCGACTATAACCCGAATGCAAGTATGGCCAGCTGGGCTATGCGCTACTGTGCAAGCATGGACAATATCCTTGTTGTTCTTAGCGGTATGAGCAATATGGAGCAGCTTCAGGATAATATGTCTTATATGAAAGATTTTGTTCCTTTGAATGCCGACGAACAGGCTTGCGTACAAAAAGCTGCCGACCT
>JAFYDO010000112.1 GCA_017544745.1 Treponema sp.
CACTCCGCAAGAAGTTTGGAAATCAGCGCCTTATGGGCTTGGACTACTCTTGTGGTGGACACCTTACACACGGTTACAGAATGAACGTTTCTGCACGTATGTTCGAAAGCCATCCTTATGGCGTAGACAAGGAAACAGGTTTGCTCGACTATGATGCAATTGAAAAGCAGGCTATGGAAGTTAAGCCTTTGATTTTGCTCACAGGTTTCTCTGCTTATCCACGCAAGATCAACTTCAAGCGCTTCCGCGAAATTGCAGACAAGTGCGGAGCAGTATTAATGGTAGATATGGCACACTTTGCAGGTCTTGTTGCCGGTAAAGTTCTTACAGATGATTACGATCCTGTAAAATGGGCAGACATTGTTACAACAACAACACATAAAACTTTGCGCGGACCTCGTGGTGCATTGATTTTGTGCAAGCAGGAATTTGCAGACTACGTAAACAAGGGTTGCCCTATGGTACTTGGTGGTCCACTTGGACACATCATGGCTGCTAAGGCAATTGCCCTTAAAGAAGCTAATACTCCTGAATACCGTGCATGGGCTGCACAGGTTGTAAAGAACGCACAGGCTCTTGCAGAAGGCTGTAAATCACACAACATTCCATTACAGACTGGCGGAACAGACAACCACCTTATGCTCTGCGATGTAACAGTTTACGGACTTACAGGTAAACAGGCAGAAGCAGCTTTATTCAAGTGCGGTGTTACTGCAAACGCTAATGCTCTTCCTTATGACAAGAACGGTGCCTGGTGGACATCTGGTATTCGTATCGGAACCCCAGGTCTTACAACTCTTGGCATGAACGAAACAGACATGAAAGAAGTTGCAGACATCATCGACTTTGTTCTTAAGAATACAAAGCCTGGTCTTACAAAAGAAGGAAAGCCAGCTAAGGGTAAGATTGAAATTAGCGACGACACAGTTGCAAGCGCACGCGAGCGCGTAAACAAACTGCTGGGTGCACATGTACTTTATCCTGAGTTGGATCTCGAGTTCTTGAAGAAAGAATTTGTTAAATAAGACGAACTGCTAACATAGTTATATCATCGAATTGTTCCGCGCCGCCGACAAACAGATCTATGGTGGCGCGGACTTTTTTTATTAACAGAGGAGCATCAAGATCGCTGCAATTTCTTACAGCTTCTATAAGTCGTGGTTCGCCAAAAAGCTGTTCGTGCGCATCAGTTGCTTCGGTAACACCATCCGTATAAATTAAAAGTGCGTCGCCTTTTTGCAAAGTAATACTGTATTCGTGGTAAGGTACTCCGTCCATTCCCGCAAGAATAAAATCAGGTTTTGTAGAAACAAGGCTTGCCTGTGAACCGCGCAAAAGAACAGGACACGGATGACCTGCATTTACAAAATTAAGTTCGCCGGTACTGATTGTAAGAATGCCGAGCCAGCAGGTAACAAACATATCCATCAGATTATTTTTACAAAGCTGTTTATTCATTGCAGAAAATATTTCTGCAGGAGAAAGTCCGTGTTCAGCATGGGTATTTACAAGCGCCATAACAATCATCATAAAAAGTGCTGCAGGGACTCCCTTACCGCTTACATCACCTACGGTAATCAAAAGATGATCATCATCAAGCATAAGATAATCGTAAAGGTCGCCGCCTACTTCTTTGGCAGGATCCATAATTGCAAAAAGGTCAAAGGCCTTGCAGTCTGGAAAAGCCGGGTACCCCTTTGGAAGAACGCCGCTTTGAATCCTTGTTGCAAGATTAAGCTCTGTTGCAAGCCTGCTCTTTTCTTCGTTCATCTGGGTAATCTGTTTTATAGTACGATTTACATCACACTCCATTTGATGAACAGAATGTGCTAAGACTCCAAGCTCATCATTAGGATGAATCTTCATAAGAACTTCGGAAGGCTCGCCACCATAGGATGCAAAATGGTCAGTTTCGTGTGTAATTGTAACAACAGGTTTTATAAAATGAAGGTTAAAAAATCCTGAGAAAAACAGAATAAACAGAAGTGCAAAAACAGTTTCTACAACTACAACAACATTTATATATTCATGACGAGCATACACAAGGTCTTGAATACTCATCTGAGCCCCTAGCACCGCTACAATTTTTCCATGGGAATTTTTTACAGGAAGCATTGCCGTAATGTGCGACCCGCTTCTTGTTTTTTCTGTATAGCGGACAACAGTTTGTCCTTCTTCAAAAACACGCTTTGCCGAAGAATTGTAATCCGGTTCTTCATAAACCTCTGAATAGCCAAGCGGGAATGTTTTAAAATCGCTGTCCTTTTTTACAGGATTATAAATATATGTAATATGTGTATAATCAGGAGGTTCAACTGCAGAAACATAAATCATATTAAGATTAAACTGATCTACAAGATATTCCAGAAGAGCATTTACACTGTCATATTCCGAACCATGATTTTTTGTCTGCAGATAGTTTTCAAACGCATCTGGATTAAGGCAGTCACGAGCCGCAGCTGCTACAGAACGAATGCTCGATTCATACTGAGTTTTATACTGTTTTTGAAAAGCAAAAAATCCTGCAAAAAAAATCAGGCTGCACAAAATGAATCCTGCAATTACTACATTAACAACAATCTTTTTTGTTAGAACTGGAAGTCTGCGTCTCATAGCTTTATTATAACACAAATTATCATAATAGGGGGAAGATTTTTTATTTGAGTAATAGTATAATGCTCATACTATGAAAAAATACTTAGACGCAATTTTATACGCACTTTTATTTGTTTTTTTCACCCTCATGACAAGGGTAATTGATGTTCAGGTTGTAGGGCCACAGGATGCCTGGGTTGGTTTTGCAAGAATGAACGTTGCAGTCCACGAGTTTTTTGGAATGAACCTTTTTTGGTACAAATTAACCCAGATTTTTGGAATTGCTGCAATTGCGGTAGCAGGAGTTTTTGCAGTTACAGGTGCAGTCCAGCTTATCAAGCGAAAGAGTCTTTTAAAAGTTGACCGCGAGGTTTTAATGCTTGGCATTGTTTATATCATTGTAATTGTGCTTTACGCACTTTTTGAAAAAATTGCTATTAATTACCGCCCGGTTATTCTTGATGCAGCAGAGGGGCTTGAACCATCCTACCCTTCTACTCATACAATGCTCATTCTTACAATTTTTGGAACTGCAGTAAGAGCCTGCGGCTACTATATTAAAAATACAAAGCTGCTTGTTGGTGCCCGTGTTTTTGCCCTTATCGTTATGGCTCTTACAATTGTGGGACGCTTAATCTGCGGCGTACACTGGCTTACAGATATTATTGGCGGTGTACTTATTTCTATCAGCCTTATCTGCCTTTATAGGGAATTAACATGAAAATACATGCACCAAAATTTTTACTTGCTCTGTTTTTTATTCTTTTTTGCAGGCCAGCCTTTAGTCTTAGCGTAAGTTATGAAAAAGCCTTTGCGCTCACTCCTCTTAATGAAGGAATTGAACTTGGACTTGGAACTTTGCTCAGCGGTTCTGCACTTGTCTGCGACAAATTTGTTCACCTTAAAAAAAATAATTACAACGCAGCCGACTGGAACTTTAACGAGATTCCTGACCTTGATGCACTTTTTGCACGCCCATACAGTAAGCCACTGCATATTATTGGAACAGGAACCGCTGCTCTTGCACTTATGACACCGTTAATGTTTGCGGCTTTGCCACAGGACGAATGGCTCACAGTTGGAACAATGTATATGGAAACGCTTTTATTTGCAAACGGAATAAAGGAATGGATTAAACTGCTTGTTTACCGCGCACGCCCATATATGTATTTTGACGGTTATCCTGCCGACAAGCTGGCAGAAGGCGACTGGAACTGTTCGTTTCCGTCTGGGCATTCTACACTGGCTTTTGCAGGGGCAGCCTTTACCTCAATGCTTTTCTGTCAGTATTTCCCGGATTCAAAATGGAAATATGCGGTAACAGGTGCAAGCTTTGGTATTGCAGCTTTAACAGGCGCCCTGCGTATGGCAAGCGGAAATCACTTTTTTACAGATGTACTGGCAGGAGCTTTTATTGGAACCGTCTGCGGAATTGCAGTACCTTACATGCATACAAAAACCTTTTACGATAATCATTCAAAAAGCAGCAGCAGTGTAAAAGCATCTGTAATGCCTTATGGAATAAACCTCTGCTTTAATCTTTAAGGCGAAGCTTTCCGTTGCTTAAATCAAGGAGCTTGGCCGCAAAGATGTCAAACTGGTCGGCACGTATTTTACCGCTTACAGTTACGCCTTCGGCAAAAGCTTCGGTTACATCATAAAGCGTAAACTGTTCCATATTTTTTTTAATCAATTTTAAAAGTGAATAATCTGTACAAAAAGAAAAATCTCTCTTTTCTACCAGCTCTTCAAAAAGCCCCTGCGACTGGGCTCTTGAGAGTACCTGCTTTGCACCGCCGGAATATGCTTTTACAAGTCCGCCTGTTCCAAGCAAAGTTCCGCCAAACCAGCGGGTAATTGTTACAAGAGTGTTTGTACAACCAAAGCCTTTGAGTACATCAAGGGTTGGACGCCCGGCAGTTCCGGAAGGTTCGCCATCATCGCTCATGCCAAGAATTTCGGCACCAGGGCCTATTACAAAAGCATGCACTACATGAGTTGCGTCGGGATATTTAGTTTTCTGTGCCTTTACCAGGTCGCGCGCCTGTGACTGACTATCGCAAGGAAAAAGCTCGGAGAGAAAGCGGGAGCCTTTAATGGTTTCTTCGAAAGATGTAGGACTTTTTAATACTTGCATTCTATTCTACAGAATCTTAATGTCCTTTACTTCTTTGTTTACAACCCTAACGCCCTTAGCTTTAAGAGATTTTTCTTCATAATTGCCGGCTTTAAAGGTTTCTACACGAACCTTCATTCTTGCTTTTGGAACATAGGTAAGCTTAAAGTCAAAGGTCTTTCGTGTGTCAACATGAAGTATATCCATTCCATCCGGAGCAAAGAAGTAGTCGCGGTTCATGATGTAGCCTGCAATCTTACAGCGCTTGATGTAAACATACTGGGTTGCAGGATCGCGGTACAAAATTGTAAACAGAACTTTTGAAAGACTTTCCTTGTCGGCAAGTCCGCAGTAACGCATTTCCGGTCCGACAAAGATTTTTTTAGGACATTCAGAAACAGAATAGATTCCGCTCTTACGTACATACAGGACTTTATCAAACGGTGTAACCTTAAGTACTTCTTCTCCACCGCTAACTTCAATTCCAAGGTTACCGGATTTTTCATCATACTTGAGCGGCATATCGCGCTTGGAAACAGCCTTAACGTCAACTGCATTAATGTTTGTAATTTTTGTACTGCGTTCCGGAGCAAAATCCTTGAGCTTGGCTTCTATGCCGTCGAGCCAAGAAATTGCATAATCTACAAGATGCTTGAGCAGGCGGTTAATTTCCTTAATGCGGTCGTTTATTGCCTGAACTTCCTGCTTATTCTTGTTCATATCGTAAAGAGAGATTCTGCGGATTGGGATTTTAAGCAGGTGGTCTACGTCATCTACAGTGATTGGTCTTATGAGTTCGGCCTTGAATGGTTTAAAGCCGTCCATAACAGCCTTGATTACGCCCTCTTCTGTTTTCTGATTTTCGATTTTCTTATAAATGCGCTCTTCTACAAAGATGCGTTCGAGGGTGCGCAGGTGGAGCTTTTCGAGGAGCGAAGCTTTTTCGAGTTCGAGCTCCTGTTTTAAAATTCCAACCAGCTGCTTTGAATGATACTGGATTACCTGGGTACAGGTCATCTGCACAGGCATGTTGTCTTTAATAACAAGCAGGTTGCAGTAGATTGTCTGTTCACAGTCGGTAAACGCATAAAGTGCATCTACAACGTCCTTGGTATAAACACCGCGCTGCAGACGGATTTCTATATTTACCTTATCGCTTGTATAATCCTGAATAGAGGTTGCCTTAATCTTTCCGTTCTTTACTGCTTTTTCGATTGAGTCGCAAAGACTTTCTGTTGTTGAACCATAAGGCAATTCTGTAATAACAATTTTCTTTTCATCACTTGTGTCCATCTTGGCACGGGTAATAATTTTACCAAGTCCGTCTTCATAGCCGGAAACATCAATCAAACCGCCTGTAGGAAAATCCGGATAAAGCTGGAACTTTTCTCCGCGCAGGCATTTGCGTTCGGCATCAATTACTTCGTGAATATTATGACTTAGAATCTTGGTACTCATACCAACGGCAATACCTTCGGCACCCATAATGAGTACGAGAGGAAGCTTTGCCTGGAATGCAACCGGTTCTGTATCGCGGCTGTCGTAAGTATCTACATACTGTGTGATTTTTGGATTGGTATTAAGAATATCTCGGGTAATCGGGCGCAGGCGGCATTCAATGTATCGGGGAGCAGAAGCATCGTCTCCGGTATACATATTACCAAAGTTTCCCTGCTTGTCTATAAAGAGTTCCTTGTTTGCAAGATTTACAAGTGCAGTATAGATGGAAGCGTCTCCATGAGGATGATAAGCCATTACCTTACCGCAGATATTTGCAACCTTAGTAAAGCGTCCGTCATCATTTTTTAAAAGCGTATGAATAATTCGTCGCTGAACAGGCTTGAGTCCATCTGTAATTTCTGGAATTGCACGGTCACGGATAACGTAACTTGCGTACTGAATAAAATTTGAATCGAATAAGTTTTTTACGTATGCCATTTTTTCCCTACCCTATTTTTATTATAAATGAACTACAGAAACTCTGCAAGACTTTTGAGCGTTGGACAAATTTTCCAGCAAAGCGCCTCCAGTTCCCCAGTCGGCTGAATCTTGTCCGGTACCATTATAACCGGAATGCCTGCTGCATGTGCACTGCGTATTCCATTAGGACTGTCTTCTACTGCAACGCATTCTGCAGGCTCAAAACCAATTGAGCGGCAGGCTATAAGATATATTTCGGGGTCAGGCTTACTGTGAACTACCTGTTCCCCTGTTGTGCGTGTTTTAAAAAAGTCAATTACCCCTGCATTTGTAAGCTGGCGCTGCACTGCCCTGCCGTTTGTAGAAGAAGCAAGTGCAAGTGTGTAGCGTGGAGCAAGGTACTCAAGGATTTCTTTTGCGTATGGCATGAGCGGGATTCCTTCGGTTTCTTCTATTTTATAGAACAAATCAACACATCGCTGCATGTATTTTTCTGCATCAAAATCTGCTCCAAAAACCTCGCGCAGGATTTGTAGTGTGTCGTTGTGGTTTGTACCGCGGCACATATTAATATAATCCTTGTCGGTAGTTAATCCCATTTCCTTTTGAGTAATAGCCCAGGTTCTGTCGGATATAGTTTCGGAGTCCAGGATAACCCCGTCCATGTCAAAGATTATTGCTTTTGGATTCATGTGGCTCTCCATCATCTTTTAGGTTTGAGCTCCGAGCTTATAAACAGTCTGTCCTGATACCAGTCTACCAGCAGCGAGAAGGTTTCGTCTTCGTAGCCCGTGCAGGAAACCTTAATCTTCCAGACAGAAGCGGACTTTAATTCCTGGGCAGGAACATCTTTAATTTCCTTCCAGTTGTTTTTGTAGAAAATCTGAACTTTTGCTTTGTCCGAAATGTTTTTACCGGTAAAGCCGTCGTAAACATAAGAAGAAATCTCCAGCTCGCGCGAAAGATTTTTGAGGAAGTCGCATTCCAGCAGCACAGATTTTCCGTCTACACTAAAGGACTTCCACCATACATAAGGGCCTGCAACAACCTTTACACGATAGTCCCCGTCCTTAAGATAAACCGGTGTAATATCATAAACCTTATTTTTAGATGCAAGGCGCACAACCTCTACCGAAGTCTGTACTGTAAACAGCCGTTCAAAAAGGCGCGAACCCTTTACCGCAAAATCTCTGCGGGATTTTTTAATTTCCGGAATATCCTTGCCGTCATTTTCAAAGAAAAAGGCTTTTACCGGAATATCAAGTCCTGTAGAAAGTGCACGCGGCATTTCCATCTGAATTGTAACAGGACTGTAAACGCCCTTGAGAATTGTTTTGTGAATAAGTCCTGCCTTCCAGCAAAAACCAAAAGCACAGGCTGCAAGCGCTACCCAAAGAACAATCTTTCTTACGCGGCGTATAATTTTGTCCTTTGGATCAAAAAATGGAAATACATAAGTATTTGGCGCAATAACTGCTCGTGCAAGATGAACGCGCAGAGTATGAACATCAAAATGACGAAGATATTTTTTTACGCACTTTTGAACCTGGTCAATTGACTGAAATCTTCTTTTTGGATTAGGACGAATCATCCTGTGAATAAGAGCAGCAAGCTCCTTTGGAATTGTCCTGTCTATGCGGCGCGGACGGATATACTTTCCCCTCTTGATGATTTTAAATGTTTCCATATTAAAATCACTAGGATAAGGCTTGGAACCAGTGAGCATTTCGTAAAGCATAATTCCAAGGGAATAAATATCTGCACGCTTGTCTACAGAGGAACTGTCCTTAAACTGCTCCGGAGGCATGTAGGCTGGAGTTCCAAGACTCATGCCCGAAAGAGTCATATTTTCTTCGTCTACAGAATCGCTGGCAATTCCAAAATCTGCAAGTTTAATTTCTCCGCGCTTTGAAATAAGAATATTATCCGGCTTGATATCGCGGTGAACAATTCCCTTTGAATGTGCATACTTAAGTGCAATACACATATCATTAATGATGAGCATGGCAATTGGCGGAGGCAGCACCGTCTGTTTTTTCAAAAGCTTGCCGGCAGAAAGACCATCTACAAGCTCTTCGGCCATATAGCGGTAGGAGCCTTCGGTAAAATAATCATAAAGATGAACAATATAAGGACTGTTAAGGTCCAGCAGAATCTGAGCTTCTTTTTTAAAACGTCCGGCGCTGATAGAATTATTACGCACCGTCATCTTTTTAATTACGATATAGCGTTTTAAAGACGGATGCAGGGCCTTGTAAACAACACCCATGCCGCCCTTTGCAATTACGCCGCATATTTTATATTTACCAATCATTGGTGGAAAATCATCTGCCATCTTTTCCATCCTCCTGTTTTTCGTATGTCTTTATTTTTGTATTTATTATATCCTTTGTAAAATCAAATGCACGGTCACACGGCACCATAAAAATATTCTGAAGCTTTGGGTTATGAATCTGTATCAATGCCCCCTCCTGCCTCAAAGCGTAAAGGCCCTTTACAGGTCTGTGCCCCGCAAAGTACAAAGACTTTTTTGACTGCTTTTTGCCAAGAAGATTTTTCATAACAGACAGAGCTGTAGGTTTTGTTACCTGACCGTTACGAGTCCAGATTAAGCCTTCTACAACAGAGTCATCAAAGTGTGCATCTATAAGCTGTTCGCGGGTATAAGCGGCTGCGGGCTCTGCATGAGAAACAACATAATTACTTCCATAAGCTGCAAGCGGAAGACAGTTTTCGTAACGTGCAATTTTATTCAAAAGCTTTTCATCGTACTGCTCGAGTATAAAGGTCTTTACCATTTCGCCTTCGTCGGCATATTTAAAAAACGCGTAGTCGCCGCCAAGACTTGAATTTAGGATATTTTCATGATTGCCTTTTAAAAAATGAAAGTTAGCAGGATACAAAGTTTTGAGTTTCATAAGCGCACACAAAACGCTAAGATTTAAAATCATTTCCTGCTGCATGTAAAAGCCCGTGTGCTCGCCCTTTTCAAACTCCAGGGAAATAAGTTCCCAACGAGAAGAATACAGCTCTGAATGAACCGCATCTCCTACACAAATTACATTTATTTTTTTTTCTTTTAAGGCCTGCAGCACAGTAAGATTTAATTCAGGCAG
>JAFYDO010000113.1 GCA_017544745.1 Treponema sp.
AAAAAAACAGTACCACAGCAGAATATCGTAATCGGAACTTCCTGCTCACTGCTTCATGTTCCGTATACAACAAAATCAGAAGAAAAGCTTTTTGACGACATCTTAAAGCATTTTGCATACGCAGAAGAAAAACTTACTGAAATAAAAGACCTCGCAGCTGCCGATACCGACGCTCTTGAAGCAAACAAAAAACTCTTTGCCCAGGCCCGCGTTCTAAAAAATCCAGCTGTAACAAAAGCCCTTGCCGAACTCAAAGACGAAGACTTTATCCGCAAGCCTGACTTTGCCGACCGTGAGAAAATCCAGCACCAGACATTTAATCTGCCGCTGTTCCCGACAACAACAATCGGAAGCTTCCCGCAGACAAAGGAAGTTCGTGCAAACCGCGCTGCTTACAAAAAGGGAACAATCACCCGCGAACAGTATGTAGAATTCAATCAGAAAAAAATTGCAGAATGTATTCACCTTCAGGAAAAGCTTGGGCTCGATGTTCTTGTTCACGGCGAGTTTGAGCGCAACGATATGGTTGAATATTTTGGTAACCAGCTGGACGGATACATTTTTACTCAGAATGCCTGGGTTCAGTCTTATGGTACCCGCTGTGTAAAGCCTCCTGTAATCTGGGGTGATATTAGCCGCAGCAAACCAATGACCGTTGAATGGTCAGTTTTTGCCCAGAGTCAGACAAAAAAGATAGTAAAAGGAATGCTTACAGGTCCCGTTACAATTTTGAACTGGTCTTTCCCACGCGAAGATATCAGTCTTAAGGAACAGGCCCAGCAGCTGGCCCTTGCAATCCGCGATGAAGTTTTAGACCTTGAAAAAAACGGAATCAAAATCATTCAGATTGATGAGGCCGCCCTGCGCGAAAAGCTTCCACTCCGCCACTCAGACTGGCACACAGAATATCTTGACTGGGCAATTCCTGCATTCCGTCTTGTTCATGCAAAGGTAAAGCCAGAGACTCAGATTCATACCCACATGTGCTACAGCGAGTTCAATGATATTATCCGTGACATTGACGCAATGGATGCAGATGTTATTACTTTTGAAGCAAGCCGCGCCGACCTTAAGATTCTTGACGCACTCAAGGAAGCAAACTTCCGCACAGAAGTTGGACCTGGTGTTTACGACATTCACTCAGCCCGCGTTCCGTCTGTAGAAGAAATTGTTGCAGCACTCCAGAAAATGCTTGCAAAGGTTCAGAAGGAAAAGCTCTGGGTAAATCCTGACTGTGGACTTAAAACTCGTGGAGAAGAAGAAACTGTTCCAAGCCTTACAAACCTTGTAGCAGCCGCCCGCGAACTCAGGGAAAAAGAGGGTAGCACTCGACAGTAAGTCCCGTAATCATTAAACTGAAGGAATGACAAGACAACGTATGAGTATTGCAGATATTCTGAATAATAAGAAGGTTTCGCTTTCGTTTGAGGTTTTCCCTCCTAAAAAAAAGGAAGCGCTTGAATCAATTAAAGAAACTGCGGTTTCGCTTACAAAACTTAATCCCGATTTTATAAGCGTTACGTTTGGAGCCGGCGGTACAACAAAAGGTTATACTGCCGAAATTGCAGAAGCCATCGAAAATAACGGAACAACTTCTCTTGCTCATCTTACCTGTGTGCGTTCTACTACCGAAGCGCTGGAATATACAATTGATGATTTGAAAAAACGAAATATCAAAAATGTTCTGGCCCTTCGAGGGGATTTTCCAAAGGATGCAGTTACAGGAGAAAATATTTTTCCTTCAGGCTTTACTCATGCGTCGGACCTTGTTACCCTGCTTAAAAAAGAAGGCATGTGTGTCGGAGGAGCCTGTTATCCCGAAGGCCACCCCGAAAGTGCAAGCCGCGAAGCAGATATAGATTCGCTAAAATATAAAGTAGATGCCGGTGTGGACTTTCTTACAACTCAGATGTTTTTTGACAACGACATGCTTTATTCGTTTTTGTATCGCCTTCAGTCAGCAGGAATTCATGTCCCTGTACTCGCCGGAATTATGCCGATTACAAATGCAAATCAGGTTAGCCGCATGGTTGATCTTTCAAACGCTTATATTCCTCGAAAGCTTCTTGCCATCTGCGACCGTTTCCGTGATTCCCCAGAGGCCATGATGCAGGCAGGAATTGCATACGCCACAGATCAGATTATTGATTTAATTTCAAACGGTGTGCGCGGCATTCACATTTACACAATGAACAAACCTGAGATTGCCGGTGCCATAATCAAGAATGTGGATGAAATTATCAAAGCTACAAATAATTAATTAAGTCTAAAAGCTTAATAATTCTATAGCACGTTCAAGTGAAAGAGAAAAACGACCAGCGAGTAGCCACACACAAGCATTCGTATTGTAGCATTGCTGCTTATATGAATTAAATCAAACGTAAAATTGATTATGCCAAACGAAAAAATGCAGGCCAGGAATAAAATTATTGTCGCTCTTGGAACAAATCAGTACGGCAGCGAAACTATGAAAGATGTAGAAGAATATTATGAAACTCTGATGTCTGTTTACGGAAACGAAATTCCTGTTTTGTGTATTTCTCCTTTGTGGCGCGGAGACAAACCGGAAGACTCTGCAATTTTCCAACGCTTATGCGATAACGTAAAAAAGATTGCTGGCAGCTACAAAAACGTAAAGGTCGTTGACGGCTTTAAACTCGTCCCACATTTAAGCGAATATTATCTTGATAACCTTCACCCCAACTGCCTCGGCACCGAAACCTACGGAAGAAACCTTGTGGAAGAAATCAGAAGGATTGGGTTTTAATTAGGAAACAATAAATAG
>JAFYDO010000114.1 GCA_017544745.1 Treponema sp.
TGCGCTCAAGGATTCTGCACACGATGCACAGAAGAAAGAACTCCGTGGAATGCTCAAGCGCCGCTACGATGCAGTACGAAAATTTGTAAATACTCATACTTCTTCTGTACTCACACCGCTTCCGTTTAACTCTGGTTACTTTATGAGCTTTAACGTAAAGACCGGTAACGCAGAAGATATACGCAAAAAGCTGCTGGCCGAAAAGGGTATAGGAATCATTCAGATTGATGCCAACACCCTGCGTATAGCCTTCTCAAGCATTGACGAAGAAAAGATTGAAGAAGTTTATTCTGCCATATATAATGTAGCTGAGGCTATGTAACTGGTGAATAAAAAATTTTTCTGGGGCGGGCTTTTGCTTGCCCTTTGTATATTCTTTTCCTCCTGCCGCCAAGAAGAACAGCAGCGCATTGTAATCTGGACTTCTTGTGCAGAGTTTGCACAGTACACAGAATTATTTAACAGCACACATCCGGGCAGTAACGCCGTAATTGTATACAAGGAAAATCCTGCCCAGGAGCTGCCACCCGCAAAGGACGAGCTTCCTCCTGATATTGTAATAGGTTCCTGGCTCCGTACCGACAAAACCAACAAGCAGTTCAAATCGCTCGACTATCTTTTTGACCGCCAGATAATTTCTTCTTCAATGTTTTATGAACAGCTGCTCGATGCAGGTAAGGTTCGTAAAACTCAGTTTCTGCTGCCGGTAAGCTTTAATCTTCCTGTAATTATTTTTGATAAGGCTAATTCAAGCTTTATTACAGAAAGCTACACACTTTCGCTTAATCAGATAAAGGCAACAGGCCTTACTTATAACGAACAGAATACAAAGGGCTCGTTTACAAAAATTGGATTTATTCCTTCTGTAAATGCAGACTTTCTCTATCTTACAACCAAGCTTTACGGCGTAGATTTTCATCTTGATAAAAACTCGGTTGTCTGGAATGATCTTAGACTCCGCAATGCCGTAAACTATGTACGCGACTGGATAAACACAAACAACGGCTCGGCCCAGGAAGAACAGGATTTTGCTTATAAATATCTTTCTATGCCGGACTACAGAGCGGTTACTTCGGGACGCACACTTCTTGCCTGTACAACCAGCAACAATATGTTCAGCAATATCCGTTCACAGGAGCTTAATATTGATTACCGCTGGATAATGGGCGATGACTTTATTCCTATAGAAGATTCTTTTTCTATGATGGGTATTTATAAAAAGGCACGCAATGAACAGGGAGCAACAGAGTTTCTTACCTGGTTCTTTAATTCCGAAAATCAAAAATCAATTCTGGAACGCAAGATTCAGATGCAGTTGAACAACGAAATGTTTGGAATTGCAGATGGCTTTTCTTCGCTTCGTGATGTAACCGAGCATGTGTTCCCGATTTACTATAACCAGCTTTTGACAAATCTTCCGCCGGCACATCTTTTAAAGGTTCCGCAGAAACTTCCTGTACGCTGGGATTCCTACAAATCTGTTGTTGTTGAGCCATACCTGACCAACGCAATTACCACCGACAGCAAAACTCCAATCAGCGACTACGAAGCCGAATGGCGCAAAAAAGTATTTGATAACTAAGGAGCAACCCATGGAAAAATATGTTGATTTGATTAATAAATGCCGTGCTGAGTGTGCCAAGCGACTTGTAGGTCAGGACGCACTCATTAATGATATTCTTACTGCCTTTGTTGCAGACGGACATGTCCTTGTAGAAGGTGTGCCTGGTCTTGCAAAAACTTTAGCAATCAAAACCATTGCAGAAATATTGGGTCTGGATTTTAAGCGTATTCAGTTTACGCCGGACCTTTTGCCAGCTGACGTTACGGGTACTCTTATTTATGAACAGAACAAGGGAACGTTCAGCGTGCGCAAAGGACCTGTTTTTGCAAACGTAATTCTTGCAGATGAAATAAACCGTGCGCCAGCAAAGGTTCAGTCGGCCATGCTCGAAGCAATGGAAGAGCGTCAGGTTACAATTGGTGAAGAAACCTATAAGCTGCCTTCTCCGTTCTTTGTTCTTGCAACCCAAAACCCGGTAGAGCAGGAAGGAACCTACAATCTCCCGGAAGCAGAGTTGGACCGCTTTTTGATGAAGCTCGTAGTAAATTATCCTGCTGCCGAAAATGAAAAGCTCATTGTAAAATCCTGCGGCAAAGCGCCTGCAATTCCTGTGCAGACTGTGCTTACAACCGCCCAGCTTTTGGATATGCGCAAGGCTGCAGACAGCATTACCTGTGATGATAAAATAGTAGATTACATTGTAAATATTCTTGCGGTTACCCGTCCTGTTGCGGCAACCAAAGAAAAATCTTCGCACGATATTACACGCTACATTCATTTTGGTGCGTCTCCTCGTGCGGGCATTGCAATGCTGCAGTGTGCTAAGGTAAACGCTCTTTTTGCAGGACGCGATTTTGTCTTGCCCGAAGATGTTAAAGCTGTTGCAAATAATGTTCTGCGTCATCGTCTTGTTCTTTCGTACGAGGCTGCTGCCGACAATATTACCGCAGACGAAATCATCAGCCGCATTCTTGATTTTATTCCGGTTCCGTAAATGGGATACATTGACAGCGAATCTTTAGTACAAAAAGCCTCATTCCTACGCATACAGGCACAGTCGCTTGCCGAAGGCATGAAGAATGGAAATTTCCGTTCTCTGTATCGCGGGCAGGGCATTGAATTTTCAGGGGTTCGCGATTATATCCGCGGAGACGATATCCGCTCAATTGACTGGAACGTTACTGCCAGAATGGGCCGCCCCTTTGTAAAGGTTTTTGAAGAAGAACGCGAGCTGCAGATTTTTATTGTAATGGATTCCTCCGCCTCCATGTTTGTGGACTGCGGTAATAAAAATCCTGTAAAGTATGCGGCAGGTGCAAATCTTGCGGCTTTAGTAACGCTTGCAGCAGAAATGAACGGCTGTCCTGTTGGAGCAGTTTTTTTTGACGGACAGATTCATTTTTCGTGCAAGCCTCAGTCGGGCAAGGAACGCACCATGCTTTTGCTTACGCATCTGGATAAGCTTCCGAGCCAGAGGGTAAACGGTTCTGTGCTTGGAAACGCGCTTATTGGTGCTGCAAAAATCTTACGCAAGCGTTCGCTGGTTTTTGTAATTTCTGATTTTCGCAGCGCGGACTGGGAAACACCTCTTATAAAGCTTTCGCAAAAAAATGATGTTGTTGCAATCCGCCTTACCGATGAGTTTGACAGAATGCTGCCTTCGCTGGGTTCTGTTACCTTTAAGGATATGGAAAGCAACCTTAAGATGGTGCTGCCAACTTCTTCTTCGCGCTTTCGTGAAGAATGGAAAAACCGTAACGAAAGTATGGTCTGGCGATGGAAGGAAAACTGTATTAAGCATGGAATCCTTTCTTATGTAATGAACGCTTCTGATGACCCGCTTGTGCTTTTGGGCCAGGTTTTTGGAGCTAAAAAATGATTTATATTCAGACCCAGCAGACAGTTTTTCCAAAATCGGTATACATTGGAGACAAAACAGAGCTCCGCTGTTCGTTTAAGCACGAGAACGCAATCGCAGCCAGCGCTGTTTCCATGGACTGCTTTATTACAGATCCAGATTTTTCTCTTTATGATATTACCTCGGTAACAATACAGCAGGGTGAACAGGGATACTACACTCTGGTTTTGAGCTTTGTTCCCTGGCATACAGGAAAAATTACTTTCCCCGATTTTGAAATTGCTGATGTTGGCGTAATTCATTTTGATGATATTTCTGTTCTTTCTCTTGTAGAGCAACAGGAGGTTCAGGGCTTAAGAACCTATATGTCTCCGCTGCTTTTGCCGGGAACTGCTTATAAGATTTATGCCGGCCTTGCGCTGTTTGTAATTTTTCTTATTGTTGCAATAAGACTTTTGGTAAAACGCCAGGCAATTATTTTCTGGGCTAAAAATCTTAAGCTGCGCCGCCGTTATGCACGGAATAAAAAAATTGCAGTAAAGCAACTTAGAGCCCTGACGACACAGTCAGACAGTGCATCGGAGCTTTCTACAAGACTCCAGAAAATTATGCGCGAGTATCTGGAAGTACGCCTTGCATATCCTTTTACAAAAACCCTTACCTCCGAAATGAGTCTTGCTTTTGATAAAGCAACAGGGGGCCTTGCAGACGAAAACCGCCGGAATGCTTTTGAAGATATAATAGGAACTTTTGTTCGCACAGACTACATTCGTTTTTCAAAGGCGCGCGACGCTGTTTTTGCAGATGGAGAAGCCGCCACACTCATAAACAATCTTATTAATGATATAAACATAATAGAGGAGGAGCCAAAGAAAAATGTTTGAGTTTCAAAACCCCGCAGCATTTTTGCTTTTACTTTTGATTCCTCTTTTATTTTTACTGCGCTTTTTAAAGATTTTTAAGCCGCTTACTTTTTCTGCAGTACTCGCAGACTGGAACGGCAAAGCCTTTAGCTGGAACGGCAGGGTAAGAAAAATTATTTCTGTACTTGCAAGACTCATCATGTTTACAGGCTTTTTGTTTGCAGTAGCTGCTCTTGCAGATCCTGTAATAACAAGGCAGGAAAAGGTTTATACCTCTTTAGGAAGCGACATTGTTTTTGTTCTTGATACTTCTCCTTCCATGGCAGCCCGGGATATGGGTACAAGGGATACAGGAGTAACAACCCGGCTTGAATCTGCAAAGTCTACAATAAAGCAGCTGGCCCTTGCACATGACGGAACCCGCTTTGGACTTGTCGTGCTTGGAAGCGAAGCCAGTGTCTATGTGCCTCCAACCAGTGACCATACAACCTTCCTCAAGCGCATAGACGAAGTAAGTGTTGGTATTCTTGGAAATGGTTCTGCAATAGGGGACGGGCTTAGTACTGCAGTATGCCACCTTGTTTCTTCCGGGGCGCAAAAGCGTGCAATTATCCTTCTTACTGACGGAGAAAATAACGCAGGCCAGATTCACCCCGAAACTGCAGCACAGTTAGCAGCCTCTAACGGCATAACAGTTTATGTTGTGGGAATTGGTACTAAAGGAACCGTGCCTCTTGAATACATAGATCCTGCAACCGGCAAGGAATATTCAGGTTATCTTGATTCCAACTTTAATTCTGCGGGATTAAGACGCATTGCTTCCATTGGAGGCGGCCGCTATTTTGAAGTTACTTCGCTGGAAGATTTTATAAAGATTTTTGAAAGTGTTGCCAAGTCCGAAGATGTAGTTCAAAACTATACCTTCCGCACAGTTACCCAGAGCTTTTATAAAAAAATCCTTTTGTGGGCGCTCATTCTTTTTGCAGCCGGCTGGTTTATCAAGCGCGTAATTCTGCGCGAGATGATGAGCTTCCGTTATAAAAAGATTTTATTTGTGCGTTCTGCTTTTCTTGCGCTTAGCTTTATAATGCTGCTTTTGTCTTATGCAGATATTCACTGGGGAACCTATCTTGTGCCAGTACAGAAAAGTGGTGCTGCGGTAAGTCTTGTTTATGATATTTCCAACAGTATGCTCGCAAAGGATTGTAAGGGCGGACTAACAAGATTAGGGGCTGCTGCTGAATATTCCAAGGAGCTTTTGGAACACATGAACGGAGTAAGTGCATCTGTTGTTCTTGCAAAGGGAGACGGAGTTGCGGCCATTCCGCTTACAGACGATTACACAATGATAGATTCACTTTTAAACGTAATGTCTCCGTCGCTCATGACAGTGCCCGGTTCAAGTATAGGCAAGGGAATCCTCAAAGCCAAAGAAACCTTCTCCGAAAATTATTCCAGCATTGGACGTATCTGGGTTTTTACCGACGGCGAAGAAACAGACAATCATCTTAAGCAGGCGCTAAGCGAATGTATAAAAGCGGGCATAAGCGTAACCATAATTGGTTTTGGAAGCGAAACCGAAAGTGCAGTGCTTGCAGGGGACGGAACCACAACTGTAATGTCTGCCCTGCGTTCTGCAAAAATTCAGTCGACAATAGAAGATGCAAAAAAGAATCTTGGCTTTTATAAAAATCAGACAGATGTTCTTTATATGAATTATATAGAAAAGGGTTCTGCCTTAAAGCTTTTGAATCAGATTAAAGAAAGCGGAAGTCAGTTTGTTTCGTACGAAGCAAAACCTGTTCCTCGCTTTAAGCTTTTCCTTTTGCTTGCGGTTTTATTCTACAGCTTTAGCTATCTGTTTACAGAGTTTGATTTTGAACGTGTAAAAAAGGCTTCGTCGCTTGCGTTTACACTATGTTTCTGCCTTGTTGTGTGCGGAACTTTAACCAGTTGTTCTGATTCTACCGGCGATGTTGTAAAAGGAACCTTTGCCTTTGCACAAAAACAGTATTCCAAATCTGTTTCATTTTTTAATTCTGCAAAGGAAAAAGAAAAGCAGCGTGACAGCAGCAGTCAGACTTTACAGTATGTTACCTTTGACCTTGCAACTGCCTATTCTCTGCTAGGAGAAGACGAAGCTGCAATGGAAAAATATTTTGAAATTGACCAGAGTGCACCTCAAGCAATCCGTTACGGCGCTTATTATAATGCGGGAATAATTGCACACAAAAACGAAGATTACGAACATGCAGTTGAATATTTTAAAAAGGCTCTTGAAGCAGACAGTACGAAAGTAGATGCAAAAATTAATCTTGAGCTTTCTATTCAGAGTGTAGAAGTAAATGTGCGCCACAGTCAGAGTCAGGCAACGCCATCTGCCGAAGAAAACGGCGATAATAAAGATATGGAAAAAGCAGTCTTTGAACGAATAAAGGAGAATGATCAGAAGCAATGGAAAAACAGCGAAGTAAATCAGGCTCAAAATCTTTCGGACGATTATTAGCATTTGTGCTTGGTGCGGTGGTCTGGCTTGCTGCAGGCACTCCACGTGTTTTTGCCCAGACTCTTACCAATGCAATCTTACAGTCCATAAGACTTACTGCTGCCGAAAATCAGAACCTGTATGTAAACACCGATATAAAATTTGAAGCCCAGCTTCCATATACTCTGCCCGGACAGATTGATATTTCCATGCCCGAAGAAACCGAGACAGCTGCTTTTAAAACCTTACGCAAGGTGGAGTCGGAGGGTGGAACCAGAATAGAAATATGGTATTCCTTTTCTAAAGAAGGAACGTACACTCTGCCATCTCTTACCGTAAAAATTAAAAACTCCCGCCGCCGCATTCCTTTTGATTCTGTTACTATTGGAGTTAATCCAAAAGAGGTTCGTCCTTCCTGTGTAATTGTTACAGACCGCGGTCAGAACGTTCCTCTTACAGTTTATGCGGGACAGACAATTCATTTTAAAGTATGCCTGCGTCATGCAACCCAGCTTTTTCAGTTTTCGTGGGAGCTTCCAAAAGATTCTCTTTTTGAACAGACAA
>JAFYDO010000115.1 GCA_017544745.1 Treponema sp.
GATTACCTTTACAACTACCTTGATAACAACGAAGGAAACTTCTACCACGCAACAGCCCAGGTTGGAAGCCGCTCTTTGATGAACGTTCCTTTCCTTACAAAATACTCTAACCACGCTGCCGACGACGAAGCCGCTGCTGCAAAAGAAAAGGAAATCAACGATGCATTCGTTAAGGCTGCAAGTGCCGCTGGTCTTGTAAACCTTAAGGGCCACAGACTTGTTGGTGGTATGCGCGCCTCTATTTACAATGCTATGACTCTTGATGGAGTTAAGGCTCTTGTAGAGTTTATGAAGAAATTTGCAAAGGAGAACTAATATGTTTAAAATTCAGACTTTAAATAAAATCGCTACTGTTGGTCTTAATCAGTTGGACCGCGATAACTACGAAATTGCTACAGATATCAACAACCCGGATGCAATCCTTGTACGTTCTGCAGATATGCATGAAATGCAGCTTTCTGACAATGTAAAGGCTGTTGCACGTGCAGGGGCTGGTACAAACAATATTCCAATTCCTGAACTTACAGAAAAAGGTGTTGTTGTATTCAATACTCCAGGTGCAAATGCTAACGCTGTAAAAGAGCTTGTTATGCTTGCCCTCCTCCTTTCTAGCCGTCCTGTAATTGACGCTAACAAATGGGTAAAAGGACTTTCCGGAAAAGGTGACGAGATTCCTGACCTTGCAGAAAAAGGAAAGAGCCAGTTTGTTGGACCAGAATTGATGGGAAAAACACTTGGTGTTATCGGTCTTGGTGCTATTGGTGATATGGTTGCTAACCTTGCACTCCACTTTGGAATGAACGTAATTGGTTATGACCCATTCCTTTCTGTAAACTCTGCTTTAAAGCTCGACAAAAAAGTTCAGATTTCTGAAACACTCGACGCTCTTTATGCAAAGTGTGATTACATTACAATTCACGTTCCACAGACAAACGATACAAAGGGCATGATTAATGCTGCTGCAATCAAGAACATGAAGGACGGAGTTCGCATTATCAACATCGCTCGTGGTGGTCTTGTAAACAATGCAGATATTATCGCTGCCCTCGACTCAGGAAAAGTTGCAGCTCTCATTACAGACTTTGCTGCAGAAGAATTGCTCAATCATCCAAAGGTTGTATGTATGCCTCACCTTGGAGCTTCTACTCCAGAAGCAGAAGACAACTGTGCTGTTATGGCTGCTGCTCAGCTTAAAGACTTCCTCGAAAAAGGAAATATCGTAAACTCTGTAAACTTCCCAAAAACAGTTACAGACAACCCTATTCCAGCAGGTGGAACTCGTCTTTGTATCAGCCACAAAAATATTCCTGATACAATCTCTAAGTTCACAACAATCCTTGGTGAAGCAAAGCTCAACATTGCATCTTTCATCAACCAGGCTCGTGGCGATGTAGCCTACAACATCATCGACGTAGACGGTGTTGTAACAGACGACATCATCGAAAAGCTCAAGGCTTGTGATACTGTAAATAGAGTTAGACCGATTTTTGCTTAAATAGATTGTCGGGTCAAGCCCGACAATGACACGATGAGCCTACTGATAATATTCCTGCTTATCAGTAGGTTTATCGTCCTGGTAAATCCACTGCTGTTGTGGAATATTATTCTGCCAGATGCCACCTGCAAGACGATGGCACTCTTCTATAGCCATAAGGAACTTGGTAATTACCTTGTGCTCCGGCTGGAACTCGTAATATAGTCCATTAAAGAATCCACCAAAATAAGATGAATCTGTAGACATAACCATAGAAATTACAGCGTTTGCAGGACAATGGATTTCAAAGTGCTCGCCGTTTTTTGTTCCCACATACGAAAACTCCTGACGGGTAACCTTCATAACACCTTCGCCAACAATTTCGGCAGTAACGGTTTTGTCTACATAGTGGTCAGACGGCTGAATACCAAGCTTTACCTTTTCTTCAATGCTAAAGTCCGGGTTATCACGAATCTGGCGGTAAATCATGCGGCGCTGAAGTTCGTACCACACGCGCATATTTTTTGGAACTACACAGTCTGGGCTATCTGGAATAAGATCATAATATTCGTTGATTGTAACTCCGTTGCCACAGGCAGTACACTTAAACTTATTGCCCTCGCCATGCATGCTAAGGTCTGCACCACACTTAGGACACCAGAACAGATGCTCTTCGAGTTTGTTGGCAACTGTATCGTTTCCGGCAAACTTTACGCGGGCCTCTTTGTTCCATTCAAAATCATCAACCCAGATAGAGGCTGCAATTGCTTCTTCAATTTTTTCTGCAGTGAGCGCCGGGTCCTTTACCTGATCTGCAGTATAAAGCTGTTTTACAGTTACAATAACTTTTCCCGGACGGTTAGCAATATTCCACTGAGTGTTGGACATGTAGCCGCCGGTAATTTTTGTAGTATAAACAGGAACACCAAGCTTTTTTACAAGCTTACCGGTTCCCGGAGTTAAAGGCTGGTTTGTTCCAGAGATACTGGACTTTCCTTCAGGGAACAGCAGAACACTTCCGCCAGCCTTGATAATCTGAACAATCTCTTTGATACAGTGAAAGTCAGAAACAAAATTCTTTTTTGGAATAACCTTGCAAATCTTAAAGATTGCATGCATATGAGCGCGATGGAACTCGATATTAGAAGCAACAAAGTTTATAGGCTTTTTGATTGCCATACCAATATATTCCCAGTCGCAGCGTGAACTGTGATTACTGAAAACCAGAATCGGACCCTTTGCCTTATTGATGTTAGTCTCATTTTCAACATGCACATTCATAGGCAAAGCCTGAGACTTAGCCACAACATTGCGCATTACAAAAAAGATAAAAGGATTAATTGGCTTTCCCTTTTTGTTTTCCAAGTATTTATCGATATTCAATTCGCTCATAGTACACTCCATTATAAAGAATATAGACAACAAGGCCCTTCGACAGGCTCAGGGACCACACATCCGGGTTCCCTGAGCCTGTCGAAGGGCCTTATGATTCAGTTATTACTACTGAAGTTTTGGATACTTATCGAAGTATGCCTTTGTTTCCTTAGCTACAACGCCAGACAAAACAATCAGTGCAATACAGTTAGGAATTGCCATCAAACCGTTAAAGATATCGGCAATGTCAAATACTACGTTTACAGTGAAGTATGGTCCAATTGCAATAGCAATGATGTAAAGAATACGGTAAACCATTACAACGCCCATCTTTCCGTTTGTAAGATATTCAAGACACTTCTCTGAGTAGTAATTCCATCCGAGCATTGTTGTAAATGTAAAGAATGCAAGACAGAGCATCAAGAGGAAGTGAACAGAAACTCCGTCACCACCAAGAACCTGTGAAAGTGCATTAGCAGTAAGTTCAATTCCCTTCCAGCCGTTTGCATTGTAAAGATCCATAAAGCCTGCATCAGTCATAGCAAGAACAATTGCAAGACCAGTCATTGTACAAATGATAAGTGTATCAATTACAGTACCAGTCATGTTTACAAGACCCTGTTCAACAGGTTCATCAGTCTGTACAGGAGCTGCAGCAATAGGAGCAGAACCAAGACCAGCCTCGTTAGAGAAGATACCGCGGGCAATACCCTTACGCATTGAATCAAGAACCTGCTTCATAACCCAACCAGCAGCACCACCAGCCATAGCCTTCCATCCAAAGGCAGACTTAAAGATAAGTGCAAATGCAGCTGGCACCTTAGAAGCGTTCATGATGATTACAGAAAGTCCAAGGAATACATAAACAACAGCCATTGCAGGAACAACCTTTTCTGCAACCTTAGAAATACGCTTAAGACCACCAATGATTACCAAAGCAGCACAAAGTGTTACTACAGCACCACCAATTACAGTAGCCCAAGAGTAAGAATTTTCACCGATTGAGAAAGCAGTACCAGAATTGCTGAATGTCATATTAACGGCAGAAGTAATACCGTTGATCTGAGTCATTGTACCAATACCCATAAGACCGGCAAGAGCACCAAAAATAGCAAACAAAACTGCAAGCCACTTCCACTTAGCACCCATACCTTTTTCGATTGTATAGAAAGGTCCACCAAGAACGTGACCATCTTCTTTTACTTCACGATATTTGATTGCAAGCATACATTCTGCAAACTTTGTAGCAGTACCAAGAATGGCAGCAATCCACATCCAGAAAAGAGCACCAGGACCACCGGCAGCAATAGCGGTTCCAACACCGACAATGTTACCTGTACCGATAGTAGCAGAAAGTGCGGTACAAAGAGCAGCAAAACCACTAAGCTCTCCCTGACCTTCGTTCTTCTTGAAGATACCCTTAAAAGCTCTTCCCAATTTTGAAAACTGAATACCCTTTGCTCTGATAGTCAAAATCAAACCAGTTGCAAGGATAAGGATGATGGTTGGAACACCCCAAACAACATCATCGATAGCTGTAACGATAGAACTAAATGACATAATTAAGTCCTTTGTTAAATAGAATAAAATCTCTGTATAAGAGTTCTGCACCGGTGCGTGAAGAAACCTCCATGTTACGGAGAATCAGAAAAAACAAAGCACGTTGTTTCTAATGACAGTAATATTATACCATATAATGAAGTTTTTTTCACTTTTTTTCCGATTTTTTACCAAATTTTTGTAATAAACCCCAAATTTTTTCCATATTAACTATAGAGAAATTTATTTGAGGAGGCCAATATGGTTCAAACAGATTACGAAAACCTCACCCCGGAGGAAAAATGGGAACATGCAACTATTGCAAACAATTTTATTTTTTACAAGGTTATGCACAACAATCCTGATGTATGTAAGGAACTTCTTGAAATCCTGCTTCAGATTAAGATTGATCATATCGATATGAAGCAGGAAGAAACTGTCATGGTGGATTATGGTAAAAAAGGGGTAAGGCTAGATGTTTATGCTGTCGGTAAAGACAAAGCATATAGTATCGAAATGCAGGCTACTGATACAGGTGAACTTCCCGAACGCAGCAGATACTACCAGGGTGTCCTGGATGTTTCAGAGTTAAACAGTGGAACAACCTATAAAGAGTTAAAAGACGGTTATGTCATATTCATCTGTGTACCGGATATTTTTGGAAAAGGTTATGCAAAATATACATTTGAAAATCTTTGTCTAGAAAATCCAGAAATAAAACTCAATGATCGCACATACAAGTACTTTTTCATTGCATCGAATTATGATAAAATACTTGACGAAAGGCAGAAAGCGTTTCTGAAAC
>JAFYDO010000116.1 GCA_017544745.1 Treponema sp.
CAATATGCCGGTACACAAAAAGGATTTTTATCATTATTGGGCAACCATGATGGAAAGCTGGGATGGACCTGCAGCAATTTTATTTAGCGATGGAGACCTTCTTGGCGCTACACTGGATCGTAACGGACTTCGCCCTAGCCGTTATTATATTACAAAAGACGGTATGCTCATTTTAAGTTCCGAAGTTGGCGTTCTTGATATCCCGGAAGAAAATATAAAGATAAAATCTCGTCTGCAGCCGGGACGCATTCTGTTAGTTGATACAGTTCAGAAAAAAATTATTACTGATGAAGAATGTAAAAATTATTATGCAGGTCTTTACCCTTACGGTGAATGGCTTGATATGAATCTTGTTCATCTTGGTGACCTTAAGATTCCTAATAGAAAGATTCCAGTATTTACTCAGGATGAAAGAAATATTATGTACCGCGCCTTTGGCTGGAATTATGAAGATGTAAACGAAATGATTCTTCCTATGGCACGTAATGGTGTAGAACCAACCGCGAGCATGGGTATTGATACTCCTCTTGCAGTAATGAGCGAAAAGCACCCTAGCCTTTTTAGTTATTTCAAACAGTTATTTGCACAGGTTACTAACCCTCCTATTGATAGTCTTCGTGAAAAAATTGTCACAGACACAACAGTATATGTGGGAAAAGACGGAAACCTTCTTGAACCTCAGGATAAAAACTGCCGTGTTCTTGAAATTAATAATCCTATTTTGACAGGAACAGATTTAATTAAAATTGCAGCTTTGAACCAGCCGGGACTTAAGGCAAAGACGGTTAGCATTTTGTTTAGCCCTTCGACAGGTTCAGGGACCGCGCTGGAAAGGGCACTTGATAATGTTTTTGCTCAGATTGATTCTGCTTATGCCGAAGGCTACAACATCATAATTCTTAGTGACCGCGGCGTAGATAAAACTCATGCTGCTATTCCTGCAATTCTTGCTGTCAGTGCTGTAGAACAGTATTTAATCCGTACAAAAAAGCGAACTGCTGTTTCAATTATTCTGGAAACTGCAGAAGTACGCGATGTTCATCAGGCAGCAATGTGTTTGAGCTATGGTGCACGTGCAATAAATCCATACCTTGCGCATGAAGCAATTGCAGAACTTATTGACCAGAAGCTTCTGGATAAGGATTATCATACTGCAATTGATGATTACAACAAGGCTATAATAAACGGAATTGTAAAGATTGCAGCAAAAATGGGTATTTCTACAATTCAGTCTTATCAGAGTGCTCAGATTTTTGAAGCAGTTGGAATTGCACAAGACGTTGTAGAAAAATATTTTACTAACACAGTTAGCCGTGTTGGTGGAATTGGCCTTAAAGAAATTGAAGAAGACGTTCGCTATAATCATAACCAGGGCTTTGATCCGGCCGGTCTTACAATAAATACACATCTTGATTCTGTGGGCAATCACAAGTTCCGTCGTGGACCTCAGGCAGAAAGCCATCTTTATAATCCAGAAACAATCATTGCATTGCAGCAGTCAACACGAAACGGAGACTATGCACGCTTTAAGGAATACACTTCGTTAGTTGACTCTAACGACCATCCTCACACTCTGCGTGCTATGCTTGATTTTGCTTTTGCAAAGGACGGCGGTATTTCAATTGATGAAGTTGAAAGCGTTGACGAAATTGTAAAGAGATTTAAAACCGGTGCCATGTCATACGGTTCAATCAGCGAAGAAGCTCATAAATGTATGGCAGCGGCTATGAACCACCTGCACGGAAAATCTAACTCTGGTGAAGGTGGAGAAAAGCCGGAACGCCTTGGAACAGAATATAACAGTGCAATCAAACAGGTTGCAAGCGGACGTTTTGGTGTTACCGAAGAATACCTTTTGAGCGCACGTGAAATTCAGATTAAAATGGCACAGGGAGCAAAGCCTGGCGAAGGTGGACATCTTCCTGGTAAAAAGGTTTACCCTTGGATTGCAAAAACTCGTTATGCAACTCCGGGAGTAGCTTTGATTTCTCCTCCACCACATCATGATATTTATTCTATCGAAGACCTTGCACAGCTTATTTACGATTTGAAAAATGCAAACCGCGCTGCACGTATAAGCGTTAAGCTTGTAAGCGAAGCAGGTGTTGGAACAATTGCAGCGGGAGTTGCAAAAGCAGGTGCTCAGGTAATTTTGATTAGTGGTCACGATGGTGGTACTGGTGCTGCTCCTATAAGCTCAATTCATCATGCAGGTCTTCCTTGGGAGCTTGGTCTTGCAGAAACACATCAGACTTTAATTCAAAACGGCTTGCGTGGTCGTGTTGTAATAGAAACCGACGGTAAGCTTATGAGCGGCCGTGATGTAGTAATTGCAGCCCTTCTTGGCGCAGAAGAGTTTGGTTTTGCAACAGCACCTCTTATTGCAATGGGTTGTTCTATGATGCGTGTTTGCCAGCTGGATACCTGCCCGTTTGGTGTTGCAACCCAGAATGAAAAACTCCGTGCAAAGTTCCCTGGAAAACCAGAATATGTAGAAAACTTTATGAAGTTTATAGCACAGGAAATGCGCGAAATTATGGCAAAGCTTGGAGTTCGCACTGTAGAAGAACTTTGTGGACGCACCGATTTACTCAAGCTCAAGGAAAAACAGGGCTTTAAGAGAGCAGATCTTGTTGATATGTCACGCGTTCTGGCTTCTGCCGGGGTCCCTGAGCATGTCGAAGGGGTCGAAGGGCCAATTGATAACTGGAAATCCGATCGTTCACTTTTTGACTTTAAGTTGGAAAAGACAGTTGATGAAAAGACGCTGCTTCCTTTGTTTGAAAAAGAGACCCTGAAACAAGTTCAGGGTGACGGAAACGAAGTATGTCATGCTGAACTTGTTTCAGCATCTCTTCCAATCCAATCAACAGACAGAACAGTCGGCACAATCCTTGGTTCAGAGATTCAAAAGAAATTTGGAAACAGTTTACAGGATGACACCTACTGTGTTCATTTTACAGGTGGTGCCGGTCAAAGCTTTGGTGCCTTTATTCCAAAGGGACTTACACTCCGTCTTACAGGAGATGCAAACGACGCATTTGGAAAGGGCTTGAGCGGTGGTAAGCTGGTAATTACAAAGCCTGCTGGTTTTGAAGGCGATGCAGACAAAAATATAATCGTTGGAAACGTAGCTCTTTTTGGAGCTACCAGCGGTACAGCCTTTATAAACGGTGTTGCAGGTGAACGTTTCTGCGTACGTAACTCTGGAGCAACAGTTGTTGCAGAAGGCTGTGGAGACCACGGTCTTGAATATATGACAGGTGGAACTGCAGTAATTCTTGGTTCAACAGGAAAAAATCTTTGTGCAGGTATGAGCGGTGGTGTTGCTTATGTTCTTGATGAAAATCATGATCTTTACAAACGTATAAATCACGAGCTTGTAAAAATGTATGCATTGGATGATGAAGTTACGACTTTGGACATTCCTGATGAAATGAAGCTCCACTCCCTTATTGAACAGCATGAAAAAGAAACAGGCAGTGAACGGGCAAAGACTATTCTTGCAAACTGGGATCACTACAAAACCTGTTTTAAGAAGATAATTCCAAACGATTACCTTAGAATTATGACAGAAATTGCCGCTCAGGAAAAAAACGGCATTGAACATGAAGCAGCAGTACTTGCCGCATTCCAGAAATGCAGCGCATAGGACAAGGTGGACAATTATGGCAAAACCAACAGGATTTTTAGATTACGAACGAATTGAAAACGGCAATGTTCCTCCTCTGGAACGCATAAAGACTTTTAAGGAATTTCATCCAAAGCTTGATGAAAAAGCAAGAAGAGAGCAGGCAGCCCGCTGTATGAACTGCGGCGTACCTATGTGTCAGAGTGCAATTAAACTCAACGGAATGGTTACCGGCTGTCCTTTACACAATTATATTCCAGAATGGAACGATGCACTTTTTAACGGTCAGTTTGATATGGCTGCCTGGAGACTTTTAAAAACTTCGAGTTTTCCGGAATTTACCGGACGTGTATGCCCTGCTCTCTGCGAAAAAGCCTGTAACTGTGGAAGCCCTGTTGTAGGAGAAGGTGCTGTTACTGTTCACGATAATGAGCTTTATATCATAGAAAAAGCTTTTGAAACCGGTTATATGAAGCCCCAGATTCCACAAAAGCGCAGTGGCAAAAAGGTAGCGGTAATCGGTTCAGGACCAAGCGGACTTGCTGTTGCAGACTGGCTCAACCGCAGAGGACACAGCGTTACAGTTTATGAACGCGAAGATAAAGCCGGCGGACTTTTGATGTACGGTATTCCAAACATGAAGCTCGACAAGAAAATTGTTGATCGCCGTGTAAAGCTTATGCAGGCAGAAGGTGTAAGATTTATTTTTAATGCAGATGTTGGCCGCGATTATGCTGCAGATAAAATACTTAATGATTTTGATGCAATAGCGTTGTGCTGCGGTGCAAAAAAAGCACGTGCTCTTAACGCAGAAGGAATAAATACAAACGGTGTTATGTTTGCTGTAGATTTCTTAACTGCAGTTACTAAGAGTGTTATTGCTACAAACGAAGCTTTGGAAGGCATTGGTGTTCAGACAACAAATGAACAGGTTTCTTCCAGCCTTAGAGAAAAATACGGAATTGAAGTTGAAGGCAAGGATGTAGTAATTGTTGGTGGAGGAGACACTGGAAATGACTGTACAGGTTCTGCAATCCGTCTTGGCTGTAAATCTGTAACTCAAATAGAAATGATGCCGTGTCCTCCTGTAGAACGCGCTGAAAATAATCCATGGCCACAATGGCCTAAGGTACTAAAGGTAGATTATGGTGCCGAAGAAAGCATTGCAAAATTTGGAAATGACCCTCGTGTTTATGAAACAACTGTAAAAGAAGTAATAAGCCATGACGGACGCATTACTGCAATAAAAACTATAGAAGTTGAATTTAAAACTATTGATGGAAAACGTCAGCTTGTAGAACGCGAAGGGACAGAAAAAACCTTATCCTGCGATCTTCTTCTTATTGCCGCAGGCTTTACAGGCTGCGAAGAATATACACCTCAGGCTTTTGGAACAGAGCTTGGACCAAGAGGTACTGTAGTTACAACCCCTTCGACAGGCTCAGGGACCACAGATAACTATGTAACATCCAATCCAAAAATCTTTACTGCAGGTGATATGCACCGCGGACAGTCACTGGTTGTCTGGGCAATTGCAGAAGGCCGTGAATGTGCAAAACAGATAGATGCTTTTTTATTAAACGGAGCTGAATAAAATGGGTTTTAAAGATGAATGTGGTGTTGTAGGTATTTATGGTGCAGACAACTGTGCACAGCTTACCTATTATGCCCTTACAAGCCTTCAGCATCGTGGTCAGGAAAGTGCCGGTATTGCTGTAAGCGACGGAACTACAATTTCTATTCACAAAGACATGGGACTTGTAGGAGAAGTTTTTAAGAGCGAGCATTTTGACGACCTTAAAGGAAATATTGCTATTGGACACGTACGTTATGCAACAGCCGGTGGCAGAACAATAGACAACGCACAGCCGTTTTTAAATTCCTTCAAATATGGTTCCATTGCGCTTGCACATAACGGGCAACTTGTAAATCATGCAGAATTACGCGCAATGCTCGAAGACAACGGTTCTACCTTTTTGAGCTCAAGCGACAGCGAAGTAATCTTAAAACTTATCGTAAGAAAATTTGTGGAAAATGGCGGAAAGCTTGGACGCCCTCATAATGATGATAAAGAAATATTTATATCTTCTCTCATTCAGGCAATAAAAGAAATTAAGGGCTCCTTTGCACTTTGCATTATGACACAGGATTGCCTTATTGCAGTAAGAGATAAGTTTGGAATAAGACCCTTGTGTCTGGGACAGATAGACGAAAAGAATTATATTTTTGCTTCGGAATCCTGCGCTATTGATGCGGTAAACGGAAGTTTTGTACGGGATATAGAACCAGGCGAAATTGTTATTATAGACAAACAGGGGCTGCGATCCTCTACGTATGATACACCACAGAAACAGACCTGTATTTTTGAATACGTTTATTTTGCGCGCCCTGATAGTGTAATTGACGGCATTCCTGTTCAGCAGGCACGATATAAAATGGGAGAAATGCTTGCACGCGAAAGCAAGGTTCCTGCAGATGTTGTAATAGGTGTTCCAGACAGCGGTATTGGAGCCGCCATGGGTTATGCAAAAGCAAGCGGCATTCCTTATGTTACAGGAATTGTAAAAAACAAATACATTGGCCGAACCTTTATTGCCCCTACCCAGTCAGAACGCGAAAACATGGTATTTGTAAAGCTTAATGCTATTGCAAGCGATCTGGCAGGAAAACGTGTAATTGTAATAGACGATTCAATTGTACGCGGAACAACAAGCCGCCGCCTTGTGCAGATTTTGCGTCGTGCCGGTGCTAAGGAAGTTCATTTCCGTGTAAGTTCGCCTCCTGTAAAACACCCATGTCACCTTGGAATAGATACTCCAAGCAAGGGTGAATTAATTTCGAGTACACATGAACTTGAAGAAATACGTAAAGAAATTGGTGCAGATTCTCTTGCTTTTATAAGCCTCAACGGAATGATTGAAGCATTAACCAGCTGTAAACCGGAAGCAGACGGCTTTTGCAAGGGCTGTTTTATCGGCGAGTATCCTGTTTAAACCCCGTAGGTTTTAATAACTTCTTCTGCAACTGCGGTGCGCTTCATACCGCGGTCCATTGCCTCTTTTTCCAGATAACGGTGAGCTTCCTGTTCGGTCATTTTGAGACACTGCATCAAAAGCATTTTTGCACGGTTTACAAGACGTATCTCTTCCATCTTTACCTTAAGCTTTACAGTCTGGCTGGAAAGAATCTGAACCTTATATTGAACTGCAATTGCAATCTTCATCATATTGTATAAATAGAATGGTTCAAAGGGTTTTGTAATTGTAAGGATTCCGTAGCCTTCTACACGATAAGAGATTTCATCAAAGTTTTCATTAGGAACAAGCAGCAGTACTGTCGAATACGAATCTGCAACATTGATTGCAAACTCTGTATCATAACCGTCACCAGAATCGGCAATAATGATATTAAAGGTTCGTTCAGTTGCAAGTCGTCTGGCTTCGTTAAAATCATTAGTAGTTGTTAGCTCGAACAACGGCGGCAAAAGAAATGCCGATATTTGAGAAATTATTTTACTGTCCCGCGATACAAGTAATACGCTGTGACTGTCTGCTTCCATTTACTTTATAATTGCTCCAAGAACAGATTTTACAAATTCACTTTCCATAGCAAGCTTCTTGGCTTCATTCAGTGATTTTGGAAGAGACTTTAATTTATATTTTTTTGCAATGTTTTCATCAAAAAGATTTTCTTCAATTGCCTGCTCAGGCTCTATCTTATTTTTTATACCCTCAATTGCAGCATTAATAATAAGAGTCAGAGCAAGATAAGGATTACAAAGAGGATCCGGAGAACGGATTTCAATTCTCTGTTTATTATTGCTAGAAGGTAAACGGATAAGTGTAGAACGGTTTTCCCTACCCCATGAAACATATTCCGGTGCTTTGGAAGCTCCAAGTCTGTTGTAAGAATTATCAGCAGGATTTAAAAAGTATGTAATTTCAAGTATATGCTTTAGGATTCCGCCAAGAATATTTGGTAACAGCTTTTCATCACTACCACTATAAGAAAGATTTATATGCATTCCGTTTCCGGCTTTGCCTGCAATTGGTTTTGGTGAAAAATCTGCATAAAGGCCATTGCTTGCTGCTTTTGTATTTACAATCCACTTAAAGGTTGCAACATTGTCGGCTGCAGTAATGGCATCGGCATAATGAAAGTCAATTTCGTTCTGGCCTGGACCTTCCTCGTGATGACTTGCTTCCGGGGTAATTCCCATCTGTTCAAGAGTAAAGCAGATTTCACGACGGATATTTTCTCCGTGATCATCAGGAGCAATATCCATATAACTTGCATTATCAAAGGTCTGATCGGTTGGTTCACCCTTTTCGTCAAGCTTAAATAAATAAAACTCAACCTCGGTTCCAACCATCATTTCTATTCCACATTCATCCTTAAGGCGTTTGCACGCATTCTGTAAAATTGTGCGGCTGTCCTTTGCATATGGAGTTCCATCAGGATTTAAAATATTACAGAACATACGCACAACCTTTCCGGTTGCAGGTCTCCATGGAATAATTGCGAGTGTAGAAGGATCGGGATAAAGATACAATTCAGAATTTTCCGGACCTTCAAAACCATCTATTGCAGAAGCGTCAAAAGGAATTCCCTGATCAAATGCGCGCTCAAGCTCTGTAGGCATTATGGAAATATTTTTCTGTTTTCCTTTTAAATCAAAAAAAGCAAGACGAATAAATTTTACATCCTCTTCTTCTACAAAATCTAATACTTCGTTTTTTGTATACATAGAAAACCTCTACCTTGAATATATATTACTTTTGGCATGCCCGCAAGAACTCTACAAAAAGTGGACCTGCAGCATTTGGACGGCTCTTAAATTCCGGATGGAACTGAACGCCTACGTGAAACTGTCCTTCGACTTCAACAGCCTCAACGAGTTCTCCGTCTGGAGAAGTTCCGCTTATAGTAAGACCTGCCTGCTGCATCTGTTCGCGGTAATCATTATTAAATTCATAGCGATGGCGATGTCGCTCGTTTATTAAAGAAGCACCGTATGCTTTTTCCAGTGTTGTTCCTGCCTTTACATTACATGGGTAACTTCCAAGCCTCATGGTGCCACCCATAATTACTCCCTGCTGATCCTTCATTAAATCAATTACTGCATGTTCACAAGTTTCATCAAACTCACGGGAATTGGCATCTTTAAAGCCTAGAACGCTGCGAGCAAATTCAATTACTGCAATCTGCATTCCAAGACAGATTCCAAAATATGGCATTTTGTGTGTACGTGCATAACGGCAGGCGCAAATCATTCCTTCTACACCGCGGTGACCAAAACCACCAGGGAGAATAATTCCACTAACATCTCCAAAAACTTCTGGTGCAGTTTCGTCTGTAACACTGTCACTGTCTACCCATTTAATCTTTATATTTTTCCCAATTACAAAGGATGCATGATTTAATGACTCAACAATACTTAAATATGAATCGTGAAGCTTAACATATTTTCCAACAAGTGCAACCGTAAGTTCACCCTGTCTTGCGTGAATTGTTTCTACCATTTTTGACCAGTCTGCAAGAGCGTTGTAATCCTTTGCACTTTCAAGTCCAAGGTCACGGCAAACTACATCATCCATATTCTGAGCGTGCAGCATGAGCGGAACTTCATAGAGACTTTTACAGGTTGTATTATTTATTACACAGTCTTCTCCTACGTTACAGAAAAGACTAATTTTTTTACGTATTTCCAGAGGCAATTCTTCATCACAGCGTGCTACAATAATATCCGGATGAATACCTACAGCCATGAGTTCCTTTACAGAGTGCTGGGTTGGTTTTGATTTAAATTCATCAGAGCCCGAAATATAAGGAACAAGACAAACATGAATAAACAGACAGTTACGGCGGCCTACATCAATTGCAAGCTGACGGATTGCTTCTAAGAACGGTTGGCTTTCAATATCACCGATTGTACCGCCAATTTCTACAATGCTTACATCTGCACCGCTTACCTCTGCATTCTTTTTTACAAAATCCTTAATCTCATTTGTTACATGAGGAATAATCTGAACAGTTTCTCCCAGATAATCACCGTTACGCTCCTTATTGAGAACATTCCAGTAAACGCGTCCGCTGGTAAGGTTTGAGTATTTAGTAAGATTTTCATCGATAAAACGCTCGTAGTGACCAAGGTCCAGGTCTGTTTCTGCACCGTCATCGGTAACAAAAACTTCTCCGTGTTGGAAAGGGCTCATTGTTCCCGGATCAACATTCATGTATGGGTCCAGTTTCTGAGAAGCAACCTTTAGTCCACGGCATTTAAGCAGACGTCCAAGACTGGCTGCAGTAATTCCTTTTCCAAGACCACTTACAACACCACCAGTTACAAAAATGAATTTACTCATAAAGTCCTCCCTAGACTGTTTATATTTACCAGGCTCACATTTTCAAGCGAATATTTACTTGCAAGGCAATCTGCCAGAGTATTTGCGGTATCTATTGCAGTAAGACAGTCAATATCGCGTTCTACTGCAAGACGTCTAAGCTTTACACTTTCTGCAACAGGGTCTCGTCCTTTTGCAGAAGTAGAAACTACATAAACAACCTTGCCGCTTTCGAGCAAAGTCATAACATTGTCATTGTAATTTTCATGAACCTTTGCGACATGAATTACTTCCATACCGCTTCGTTCAATTGTGGCAGCATTACCGGTAGTGGCATAAAGTGTAAAACCAAGATCATAAAACTTTTGGGCCAGAGCAGGAAGTTCCGGCAGATCACTTTCGCGGACAGAAAACAACACTCCGCCACCCTTTTCTATCTTCCAGCCGGCGCCAACCATTCCCTTAAAAAGTGCTTCTTCGCGGGTTGCTGCAATTCCAAGGACCTCACCGGTTGATTTCATTTCTGGTCCAAGATGTGTATCTACATCCATAAGTTTTTCAAAGCTGAATACTGGAACCTTTACAGCAAAATATTCCGGTGCACGGTAAAGACCTGTACCATACCCCATATCCCTTACTTTTTCTCCAAGCATTGCCCGTGTTGCAAGCTCTACCATTGGAACACCTGTTACCTTACTCAAATAAGGAACAGTTCGGCTGGAACGAGGATTTGCTTCTATGATATTCAGCTGGCCGTTATAAAATAGCCACTGAATATTTACAATACCCTTAGTACCAAGAGCAAGTGCCATAGCAGTAGATTTATCTACAACTTCGGCAGTCATCTCGGGTGTAAAGCTCCAGGCCGGATAAACTGCAATGGAATCTCCAGAGTGAATACCTGTTCTTTCCACATGCTCCATAA
>JAFYDO010000117.1 GCA_017544745.1 Treponema sp.
AATATAGGTTTCATCCGGAATTAAAAATACAGAATGTCCAGGGTAAAAAATAAAAGAAGAACCAAGACCAATAGGACTTACGCTTAATTCTACAATTGACCCCTGGGTTACACGATCTATGTATTCATCAAGAACATAAAAATGAACTATAACGCTGTCATCATCATCCAGACTAATCTTTTTAACCTTACCAATTCCAAAGCCTTTATATTGCAGAGACATTCCTTCGCTTACGCTGTTGGCCGAAGCTACCTTAGTGTAAAAATTATGCTTTTTTACAAACCATTTTTGTGTAGAAGCAATGAGAAAGGTAATTAAGATAAGTGCGGCAATTGCTATGATACTTAAAGCACCAACAATCTGGTCGGCGTATTTGATTTTAAACTTCATCGTAGTCCCCGTAATCTTCGTATTCATCCTGCATGGCGTCGTTTAATAAAATCTTATCAACAATCGTACCGTTTGCAAAGTAATACTTGTCGTTATTAAATGTATTTATAAAGTTATTGTCATGACTAACATAGGCGAGTGTGTTTCCGCGGCTGCAAAAATCTTTGAGAATGCGGATAATAAGCTCGGCTGCAGTATCATTAAGCGATTCTGTCGGTTCATCTAAAAAAAGAATCTGAGGATCGCAGATAAGGGCACGGGCAAAGGCCACTCTTTTTTGTTCTCCGGAAGAAAGTGAAGCAGGGCGCAAAGTAAGAGGTTTGTTAAATTCTACAAGCTTTACGGCATCTTCAATTTTCTGTTTTACCTGCTCCGGCGGCATATCCGGAAAATGAATTTTAAGCGGAAGTTCCAGATTCTGATACAGGCTCTGGTTTGCCCAAAGTGCAGAGTTTTGAAACATAAAGGCAGAGATTTTGCGGAATTCAAGGTTTTCTTTTTCGTTCATTTTTGAAAAATCCTTGCCGTTAAAAAACACCTTGCCGCTGGAAGGAGGCACTATGCCCGAAAGCAGCTTGAGCACTGTAGATTTTCCACCTCCCGATTCTCCAAGAAAGGCAGTTATAGAGCCTTTTTCAAGCGAAAGAGAGGTATCTTTTATTACCTGAGTGAGTCCATCGTTATAACTTACATTTTTGATTTCTAAAAGTGCCACTGTCTTGTCTCCCTAGAAAATGTAAGTTATGACCGTTATAAAAACGTATGCAAAAATAATATAGACAAATGACTTAGAAACTGCTTTTAAGCCTGCCAGCGGAATGTCTGTAGAGGCACGACCCGTAGAAAAACCGTACAAAGTTGCACAGCCCGAGATTATCATGCCAAATATAAGACTCTTTATAATCGAAATCATGATGATTTTAAACGAAAGGGCTGTAAAAAGTGCATTAAAATATTCTGCCATGTTGGTGGTAGAGATAAATTGAATTACTATGGAAGGAAAAATGAGCCCAAAAATTGAAAAATAGATATTCAAAAAGAATACCGAAAAGGTAACTCCTAAGAAACGAGGGGCTGCAAGGTGAATAATAGGGTCAATTCCAACAGAAATATAGGCTTCTATCTCCTGATTTACTACCATGGTGCCCAATTCCGTTGCAATAGCAGTTGCAGAACGCGCTGTAACAATAAACGCAACCAAAAGCGGTCCAAGCTCCTTTGTTACAAGCATTACAAGCAGTGTATAGGTCAATTGTCCCTGTCCTAAAGACGCCAGAGCGGTAATTCCAAGAAAAACTACTGCAGTTCCAATTACAACAGCAAGAATTGCGCAGATAGGAAGGGCTTCTACATAGGTAAAAAGCAGCTGCATTATAAGGATTTTACGTGAGGCTTTTCCGCGGGAAGCAAACGTTAAGGAAGCAACAATGAGCTTTCCAAGATAACCGAGGGAGTAGAGAATATCAGCAATTTTTGTTCTTATGTTGCGTCCAAATTCTTTGACCATTTTAAAAACTCTTTTTTTAATTATCGGCAAATTTTCGCAAAAAGCCTTTTTTTTTCCATAAAATAGTTCTATAATAAGTGTTACACTTTTCATTTAGGAGTTAGTTTTTATGTCAGGCAAAGTAAGAGAAGTTATAAAAGTAGATCCAGAAAAATGTACGGCATGTCACCGTTGTATTTCAGTTTGTCCTGCAAAAATGTGTAATGATGCCTCGGGTGATTATATTAAGGTAAATCCAGAGCTTTGTATTGGCTGTGGACGTTGTATCAGCGCTTGTCATTTTGGCGCACGTGTAGGTGTTGATGATTTTGACCTGTGGATGAAGGATCTTAAGGCTGGAGCAAAAATGATTGCAATTGTTGCTCCATCTTCTGTTGTTTCTTTCCGTGGACATATTCTTGAGCTTAATACCTGGCTCAAATCAATTGGAATTCAGGCTGTATTTGATGTAAGCTTTGGTGCAGAACTTACTTCAAAATCTTATGTGGAATATATAAAGAATAAAAATCCTGATCTGGTAATTGCACAGCCTTGTCCGGCTCTTGTTACCTTCTGCGAGATTTATCGTCCAACACTGCGTCAGTATCTGGCTCCGGCAGACAGCCCTATGCTTCATACAATCAAGATGATTAAGCAGTATTATCAGCAGTATAAAAATCACAAGGTAATGGTAGTTTCTCCATGTTATGCTAAGCGCCGTGAATTTGATGAAACCGGTCTTGGAGACTACAACGTTACAATGAAGTCTCTTGATAAATATTTTAAGGAAAACGGAATTGAGCTTGCAAAGCTTGCCAAAACTCCTTATGACAATCCGGAAGCAGAACGTGGTGCTACCTATTCTTCTCCTGGTGGACTTATGAAAACTACAGAACGTTTTGTTCCTGGTATTTCTGAAGTTACCCGTAAGATTGAAGGACTCCCGGAAGTTGTAGAATACTTTGTTCATCTTGAACGTTCCCTCAATCAGAAAATCAAACCGGTATACAAGCTCATAGACTGTCTTGGCTGCTGGCAGGGTTGTAACGGTGGAGCAGGTACCTGTACCGACGAAATGACCCTTGATGAAATGGAAAGCTTTGTAGAAAAACGCAAGAAGGAAAGTCAGGAAAAGCTTGGAACCGACAAGGAAAGCGTTGCTAAAAAATTTAATAAAAAGCTCGAAGCCTATTGGGATGAAGGTCTTTATACCCGCAGTTATTCCGATAACAGTACAATCTTTACGGCAATAATCAAACATCCTACAGAAGAGCAGATTCAGGCAATTCATACAAGCATGGGTAAGCTTACACACCGCGATATTCTTAACTGTGGAGCCTGCGGTTACCGTACCTGTGAACAGATGGCTGTTGCAATCTTTAACGGTTTGAACAAGCCGGAGCACTGTCACCATTACAAGGGTGTTGAGCTTGTTAAGATTACCGGAAACCACAAGCAGGAACTCAAGAATGCTATTGAAGAGGTTAAGAATACAAGTCTTACACAGCTTGCCGAAAGTGATGCAGACGTAAAGGAGATCCAGCAGGTATCTCAGCAGATGGTAGACAGTGTAAAC
>JAFYDO010000118.1 GCA_017544745.1 Treponema sp.
GAAACAAAACGAAAGTTAGTAGATTGCTGGGTGGGGGCTCATGGCAAACGAAGGTCGTGGAAAAGTAATTAGTTTCATCGAAAACAACTTTGTCGCTGTTGCGGCAGTCCTTGTTGTATTCTTACTTTTTATCCCAATTCCTAAAATACTCATAGATTTGTGCATGATTATAAATCTTGCATTCTCTATCATTATACTTTTAAGAGTTCTTTCAATTCCAAGAGCTTCTGATTTTCAGACCTTCCCGCGTGTAATTCTTTTTCAGACAATGTTTGGTCTTGGAATTAACATTGCTTCTACAAGACTTATTCTTAGTGCAAAGACAGTTGCCAACGGCATTTCAAGTGAACAGAGTGCCATGGTCCAGGCATTTGCAAATATTGTAGCCGGTAACAACATTGTTATTGGTTTTGTAATTTTTATTATTCTTATTGTTGTTCAAGTACTCGTAGTAACCAAGGGTGCCGGTCGTGTTTCAGAAGTTGCTGCCCGATTCTCTTTGGATTCCATGCAGCAAAAATATTTTGAAGTAGATAACCGTCTGGCTTCGGGTGCAATTGATGACCAGGAAGCCTTAAGACTCAAGGATTCCATCCGTAAGGAAATAGACTTTTATTCCAACATGGACGGTTCCTCTAAGTTTGTTTCCGGTAACGTAAAGGCCGGTATTTTTATTACAGTTGTAAACCTCATAGGTGGCTTTATAGTAGGTATGGTATTTAACAGCATGGATTTTTCTGATGCTTTAAAAACCTATTCAATACTTACAATTGGTGATGGTCTTATGTCCCAGCTGCCTGCAATTGTAATTTCTTTTGCAACAGGTCTCCTTGTTACTGGTACTAAGTCAGACGAAGAGCTTGGTCAGCAGATTAAACAGGATTTTACAAGAGATGGATATACCTACCAGATTGTTGGTGCAGTTCTCATTGTTATAGGAGTTGCACTCAGAGCCGGTACACAATGGCTTTTGGTTCCGGTTGGTGCATTCTTTATTTTTGTCGGCTTTAGGCTTGCAAGAAAACAGGAAAGAGAAAAGGAAAGAATCAGAAAGCAGGAAGAACAGCAGAAAGCTACAAATCAGACAGGCTCTGCTGCCAAGGATGAAAAGCCTGAACCAATTGAACCTCTTTCTCTTGAACTTGGATATGCACTTATTCCTCTTGTTAATAAAGAAAAGGGTGCGGAGCTTTTGGAAAGAATTACCCGCATCCGTAGGGAAGCAAAGCTAGATATGGGTTTTGTAATTCCTCCAATCAGAATACAGGATAACATGACTCTTAATCCTAATGACTATGTATTTAAGATTAAGGGTATAGAAGCAGGTCATGCGCATATAATGCTCAATTATTATATGTGTATGGATACAGGTTCTGTAATCCGTCCTTTAAAGGGCGAAAAGACAAAGGATCCGGCCTTTGGAATGGATGCTATCTGGGTTCCAGAAGAGCAGCGGCAGGAAGCAGAAGATGCAGGTTACGTAGTTGTTGACCCACCCACAGTTATTGCAACCCACATCACAGAGCTTATCCGCGCAAATGCAGCAAAAATGCTTGGAACTCAGGAGGTTGCAACCATTATCGATGCCGTCAAGGAAAAGAATCGTGTACTTGTGGAAGAAATTATGGATACCGACAAGTTCACCTACAGACAGATTCAAAAGGTTCTGCAGAATCTTCTGGAAGAAAATGTTTCTATCAGAGACATTGTTACCATTCTGGAAACCCTGGCAAATTTTGCAAATCTTTCAAGAGAACCATGGATTCTTACAGAAAAGGTTCGCGAAGCCCTTGGACTTCAAATCTGTCTGCAGTATGCAAATCCGGACGACAAAAAGCTGCATGTAATTCTTTTGTCAGAAGACCTTGCAAAACTAGTAGACGAGAACGCAGTTTATTCTGACGGTTCAATGCCTTATGTTGCCTTTGATCCGCCGGACAGACGAATGTGGTTAAGCTGCGTAAGCTCTGCTTTGGCAAGAGTTAAGGATAAGGGATACCAACCTGTTATTCTGTGTGCAAGTAAAATAAGACAACTCGTCAAATCTTCAATCGAAAGAGAAATGCCAGGCGTTGTAGTTCTTTCGGAAGCAGAGATTCTTGCCGCAGGAAGAAATATTTCTGTAGATGTTGTTGATAAAATTGAAAAAGTAGAAGAGGTTAGTTAATGCCATACGATAATGGAATTAAACAGAAAATAGAAGGCACTACTTTTGAAGAATGCAAGAGAAAACTCTTTGAGCTGTATGGATACGATTACAGTATAGTTGATAAGGAGACATTTTTTAAACCAAGTGGTTTTCTCTGGCTAAAGACTAAAGAAATGCAGCGTGTATGGTATACCGTAAATCACAAGCAGTCTTATTCTAATTCTGATTATCCGGTTACTTCAGAACCACCACGAGAAAAAAAGCCTGCAGAAGCAATTGATTTTGAAGAAAGCAGAAAAAGAATCCTCGAAGCTCAAACCGCAACTGCACTTACTTCGCTTGCAAATAAAGTTGACGAAATGAGTAAAAAGATCAGTTCAATGGATTCAAATATTTCTGCAACTTCAAACGAGCTTCATCCAACTATCAAGCAGATAGAAGAGCTTTTGGAACAGAATGAATTTACAATGTCTTATATCCGCATGATAGAAGAAAAAATTCGTGCACAGTTTTCTCTTGATGAGCTTGATGATTTTAATTTAGTAGAACGCTATGTTGTAGACTGGATTGGAGAATCAATTAAAATTGCTCCGGAAAAGGTTTTCAGACCGCCTCACGTAGTAGTCATAATTGGACCTACGGGTGTTGGTAAGACAACAACAATTTCAAAGCTTGCTGCAAGTACAATTAAATATGCAAAAACAAACAAACTTGCAGAACCAAAGCTCTGTATTTTTACAATTGACTCCATGAGGGTTGGTGCTTTTGAACAGCTCAATCGTGTTGCAGATATTATTCATGCTCCAATACGCAAGGCAGAGACAACAGAAGATGTTCAGGAAATCTTTGATGAATACCGCGAGCATGTAGATTACATATTCGTAGATACCGGCGGTTACAGCCCTAATGATTCAACACATATTGCAATGATGAAGGATGTTCTTGATGTAAAGATGAATCCGGATGTTTATATCTGTGTTACTGCTTCTACAAAAGCAAGTGACCTTCAGGCAATTTTCAGCAATTACGAACCGCTCAACTATGATTCTGTTATCATAACAAAATGCGACGAAACCAAAGTTTTTGGAAATATCATAAGCGTTTTGTGGGACAGACATAAGTCAATTTCTTATATCACAGATGGACAGAATCTTGCACAGAATATTCGTAAAGCAAATATTACCGAGCTTCTTATGAACCTTAATGGTTTTAATATTGATAGACAACACATAGAAAATAAATTTGGAGAAAAATGATTATGGAAGAACAGGCAGATGAATTAAGGGCATTGATGCAGGAAGACTACGCACAAACTGGTTCCGAAGGTGGTGCTGGCTCAGATGCATCCGAAGGAGTGGTAAAATCTCCTCAGGTAAAGAAAAATCACAACACCAGAATTATTGCCATTACCAGTGGTAAGGGTGGTGTTGGTAAAACTAACTTTGCCGTCAATATGGCTATTGCTTATGCCCAGCTTGGTAAAAAAGTCATTCTTATAGACGGTGACCTTGGAATGGCAAACGTAAACGTTCTTCTGAATATTGTTCCTCAGTATAATATGATGCACGTAATAAACAAGAAAAAGACCATGAAGGAAATCGTAATGGATACCGAATTTGGCATTAAGTTTATTGCGGGTGCAAACGGCTTTTCTAAAATTGCAAACCTTAGTGTAGATGAACTTGATTATTTTGCAACACAGTTTGCTTCGCTTGGAAACGCAGACATAATCATTATTGATACGGGTGCCGGTATTGCCAATAACGTACTTCAGTTTGTTGCAGCCGCAGATGAAGTTTTTGTAGTAACTACACCGGAACCAACTGCTATTACCGATGCATACGGAATTATCAAAATCATCACAACAGAAATTGTAGACCATACAGTAGATATAAAACTCATTGTAAACCGCGTTCACTCTGCAGATGAAGGCAAACGTATTTCTGAACGCATCATTACAATTGTAGGTCAGTTCCTTGGCTATAAGGTTGAATATCTTGGCTTTGTTTACGAGGATCCTGTAGTTCAGGCAAGTGTTATCCGCCAGAAGCCGTTTATTGTTGTAAATCCAACTTCAAAGCCTGCTGTATGTCTTAAACATATAGTAGGAAAAATAGAAAAGATGGAGCCTGAGTACAATGAAGGTGTTTCAAGCTTTATCAAGAAGTTTTTGGGTAAAAAGAATAAATATTAAAAAAAACTGTATTTTTTTGTAAATATGGTATATAATATTTAGAATAAAGTATAATGGGAGGTAAAATGAAGAACATAAAGTTTGTCGCTATATGTGC
>JAFYDO010000015.1 GCA_017544745.1 Treponema sp.
TATCAGAGTCTTGAAAATTCGCTCATATACATTTTTTCTATTATTACACTTGGAATGATAAACTGGAAGCTCATGCTGGCGTTCTTTGCAATTGCTCCGTTTGTTCTTTTCCTTGTTCAGAAATTTAAGATACATATCCGTCCGGCTCATATGAAGGTACGCGATCAGTTTGCTGTTTTGAACACACGAGTTGGCGAAAATATTGAAGGAAACCGCGTTGTAAAGGCCTTTGTCCGCGAAGGTTACGAAATAGGTAAGTTTGACGGCGACAACGACAATTACCGTAAGGCTGCCGTAAACAATGCCGATGTACGCGTAAAATATACCCCTTGGATTGATACTCTTTGTGGTCTGCTTCCGGTTATCCTCATTCTGTTCGGCGGTTATCTTGTAATCAAAGGCGAAATGACAATCGGACAGCTGGTAACCTTTAACGGTTTGATGTGGGCCTTTACTCAGCCAATCCAGATGTTCGGCATGCTCGTAGATAATATCCAGAACTTTGGTGCTTCGGGTGACAGACTTTATGAGCTTTGGAAGACCAAGCCTAGCGTAAAAAAAGGCTATGAAACAATTGATGAAGCACATGCGGTTAGCAGCGGAGAAAGCGATTATGTAGAAAAAGAATACGCTCCTATAGAAGGCCGCGTAGAATTCCGTAACGTAAGCTTTGCCTATAACGAAGTGCCGGTAATTAAAAATATGAGCTTTGTGATTGAGCCTGGAATGACGGTTGGTATTCTTGGTCCTACAGGAAGCGGAAAATCTACAATTGCAAATCTTATGTGCCGTTACTACGATGTTACGGACGGTGCAGTACTTATAGACGGCAAGGATGTTCGCGATTACATTCCTGAAAACCTGCGCAAAAATGTCGGTATTACAATGCAGGAAGCCTTTTTGTTCAGCGACACGGTAGAAGGAAACATTGCCTTTGGTAACCCGGATGCAACCTTTGAAGAAGTTGAACATGCTGCAGAGCTTGCACGCGTAAAGGAATTTATCGGTGACCTTACCGACGGCTACGACACAATTGTTGGAGAGCGTGGTGTAGGTCTTAGCGGCGGACAGAAGCAGCGTATTGCACTGGCACGACTCTTCCTTGCAAATCCAAAAATCATGATTCTGGATGATACAACCAGTGCCGTTGATATAGAAACCGAACAGAAAATAAGGCAGTCAATCAAAGAGCAGAGTAAAGGACATACAGCCTTTATTATAAGTCACCGCATTTCGTCCTTTGAAAACTGCGACCTTGTGCTTGTAATAAAGGATGGACAGATTGTTCAACAGGGTAGTAATAAAGAGCTTCTGGAACAAGATGGATATTATCGGGATGTTTATATTGAGCAGAAGGGATTGTAGGTATGGCAAGAAATAAATTTGATACAGATGAAGAAATAGAAAACAAGCTCAACCTGCGCATAATCCCGCGAATGATGAAGTGGGTAAAGCCGTATGCCTGGTGGATGGTTTTATCTTGTTTTATCATGCTTGTTGCTTCTGGAATCTCACTTTTGAGTCCTTACCTTATACGTATGGCAATTGACCAGGCTATTCCTGCTGCAGATTATGGAATGCTCGTAAAGATTTCTGTATTTCTTGTAGTAACTACTTTGTTTGTACGTTTTCTGCTGGCTGCCAAGCTCAGACTCATGACACGCGTTGCCCAGAAAATAATTGTAACAATCCGTAAGGAAGTTTTTACAAAGCTTCAGGCACTGCCTTTTACTTATTTTGACAGCCGCCCGCACGGAAAGATTTTGATTCGCGTTGTAAACTATGTAAACTCACTTTCTGATTTGCTCAGTAACGGCTTTATTCAGCTTATAAGCGACCTGTTTACGCTTGTTGTAATTGTCTGCTTTATGCTTGCAATTGACGTAAGACTCACGCTTGTGTGTATGGCAGTTTTGCCGGTGCTTCTGATTGTGCTTGTGAGTATGAAGAAAAAACAGCACGAGGCCTGGAAGCAGGAAAGCTATAAAAGGTCAAATCTTACCGCCTATCTTTCTGAATCCCTCAACGGTATGAAAATTACCCAGAGCTTTGCGCGCGAAAAAGTAAATCAGAGTATTTTTAACGAGCTATGCGACAAGTGTAAAAAGGTCTGGATTCACGCCGTAAACATGAACAATATAATCTGGCCGGTTGTAGATAACCTCAGTACCATGGGAGTTGCCCTTGTTTATATGGCAGGTATTGCCTGGCTTGGAGACGGCATGGGCGGCACTGTAACTGTCGGAACCCTTGTTGCTTTTACAGGTTATATCTGGAGATTCTGGATGCCTATTCAAAACCTTGGAAACTTTTATAATTCTATGGTAACTACCGGCGCCTATGTAGAACGCATTTTTGAATTGCTCGACGAACCCGAAGATATTACCGACCGTGATGGTGCAAAAGAACTTCCTCCAATCCGCGGACACGTTAGCTTTGATCATGTAAACTTTAGCTACGAGCCGGGTAACCCTGTTCTTAAGGATGTAAACTTTACAATTACACCGGGAACCAGCGTTGCAATTGTCGGACCTACGGGCGCCGGCAAAACCACAATCGTAAACCTTCTCACACGCTTTTATAACCCTGACGAGGGACAGATTTTAGTGGACGGTCTTGATATTCAGGATTTGCAGATAAAATCTATCCGTAAACAGGTTGGTGTAATGCTGCAGGATTCGTTCCTCTTTAGCGGCACTATTATGGAAAATATCCGCTATGGCCGCCTGGACGCAACCGACGAAGAATGTATGGCTGCTGCCAAAACCGTACAGGCCCATGATTTTATTATGGCATTCCCGGACGGCTACAATACAAAGGTAACCGCAAACGGTGGAGGACTTTCCCAGGGACAGAAGCAGCTTATTTCTTTTGCACGCGTATTGCTTTCGGACCCGCGCATTTTAATTCTGGACGAAGCAACCAGCTCTGTAGATACTCAGACAGAAAAGGCGCTGCAAAAAGGGTTGGACGAGCTTTTGAAGGGCCGCACCAGCTTTATCATCGCACACCGCCTTTCTACCATCCGCAACTCCGACATAATCTTCTTTGTAGACCACGGCGAAATTGTTGAGCGTGGTAACCACAACGAACTCATGGCGCTTAATGGTAATTATGCAAGTCTAGTTAACGGTGTGTAATCGTGCTACAATAAATACATGAAATTCTTACACATTTCCGACCTTCATCTTGGAAAAAGGTTCAGCGAATTTTCTCTTATAGAAGACCAGCAGTTTATTCTCTATAAAATTATAAACTGCATTGACGAACACAAACCCGACGCCCTTGTAATTGCGGGGGATGTTTATGATAAAAATATTCCATCGGTAGAGGCGGTTAAACTTTTTGATGAGTTTTTGTGTAAGCTTGCCCAGCGTAAAATTCAGGTTTATATAATTAGCGGCAACCACGATTCTGCGGAACGTATGACTTGCGGGGCTTCGCTTATGGAAGCAAGCGGCATTCATTTTGCAAAGGCTTATGACGGAACTGTGAGCCATTATATGCTGGAGGATTCCGAAGGTCCCGTAAACTTTTATCTTCTTCCTTTTATAAAGCCTGCTGTAGTAAAGTCGTTCTTTCCGGACGAGGCAGAAAATATTAATACATATACAGACGCAGTTCGTCTTGCAATTCAAAAGGCAGCGCCGGATTTTACAAGCCGCAATGTTTTAGTTGCACATCAGTTTGTTACGGGGAGTGTGCGCTCTGAGTCGGAAGAAATAAGCATTGGCGGCCAGGATAATGTAGATGCTGCAGTTTTTGAAGGTTTTGATTATGTAGCTCTGGGGCATTTGCACGGTGCACAGAAAGCCGGTGGTGACAATATCCGTTATAGCGGAAGTCCTTTAAAATATTCTTTTTCGGAAGTGTCTCATAAAAAGGGCGGATTTATAGTAGAGCTTGATGCAAAAGGCAAACCAAAAATTGAACAGGTTTTGTTTGAGCCAAAGCATGATGTCCGCGAGCTCAAGGGCACTTACGAAGAACTTACGCTGCGTAAGAATTACGAAAACACTGCAACTGATGATTACATTCATATCACACTTACCGACGAAGATGATGTTCCCGAAGGCTTTGCAAAACTTCAGGGTATTTATCCAAATCTCTGCAAGCTTGATTACGATAATACACGAACCAGAACCAATGCAACTATAGATAGCGGTGTGGATGTAGAACACACAAGTCCGCTCGAATTATTTGCCCAATTTTTCCAACTTCAAAACGGCAAGGATTTTTCACCGGAGCAAAGGGCGTTTGCACAAAATCTGATTGAAGAAATCTGGGGAGGTGAAAAATGAGACCTCTTACTTTAGACATAACGGGCTTTGGAACATACTGCAAAACCACTCATATTGATTTTTCAAAATTTGGAAACAGCGGGCTTTATCTTATAACCGGCGACACAGGATCGGGTAAAACCACAATCTTTGATGCAATTACTTATGCACTATATGGTGTAGTAAATGGCAGTGACCGCCAGGTTAATATGCTCCGTTCAACCTTTGCAGATCTTGATACTCCGACTGCGGTAGCACTTACCTTTGAATACAACGGCCAGGTTTATAAAGTCGAGCGAAATCCTAAATACGAACGACGTGCAAAAAAGGGTGAAGGTACTACCATACAAAATGCAGATGCAACCCTCACCATGCCGGACGGACAGACTGTTTCTCAGGAGTCAAAGGTAACTGCTGCAGTAACAGAGCTTTTGCGCATAGACAGCGATCAGTTTTCGCAGATTGTAATGATTGCACAGGGTGAGTTCCGTAAACTTTTGATGAGTGATACTACAAGCCGTCAGAATATTTTCAGGAAGCTTTTTAAAACTGAATATTATCAGACCCTGCAGGAACGGCTGACTGAAGAAGAAAGAAAGCTTGGTAACGGTTGTGGCGATTTACGAAAAAGCATAAAACAGAGTGTAGATAATATTGTCTGCGACGTGGACGATGTTTTGTCTATTGAACTTAATAAAGCAAAGTCGGGCAGCCTGCCTGTAGAAGAAACAATTGCCCTTACAAAAAAATTAATTGAAAACGACGAGGCGCAAAAAAGCAGTCTTGAAAAACAGATTGAAAAAAATGACAAGGAATTAAGTGATATTACCGCAAGTCTTGCCAAAGCCGAAAAAAAACAGGAGATGGAGCAGGAACGCGCCAGACTTACACAGAATATACAAAGCTATACAGATCAGGTAAAAGCTGCCGACGGGGCTCTTAAAGAACAGAAAAAGCTTGAAGGTGAACGCAAGAAAAAGGAAGATGCGTGTGCCGTACAAAAGCAGGCGCTGCCTCAGTATGATGAGCTTGATGAACTTGAAAAGGCTATAACACAGACTCAAGATTCTATTAAAGAAAATGAACTTCTTGGTGCCAGGGCCCTGGAAGATCTTGAGTCACTTAAAAAAGAAAAAGAAACCATTACAGCAGCACTTAAAGAGCTTTCAGGTTCGGATGCAAAGGTTGTTGAGTTAAGCGGTATAATAGAAAAACTTACAGACCGCAAACAGCAGGTGGAAGAAGTTCAAAAACTGGCTGCTAATAATAAAAAACTTTTTGAACAGTTCCAGAAAAGTCAAAAAGAATATCTAAGTGCACAGGACGCTTATAAAACTGCAGACAGTGTTTACAAGGAAAAACGCCGTCTTTTTATGGATCAGCAGGCTGGTATTCTTGCACAGGATTTAAAGGAAGGTGAGCCGTGTCCTGTATGCGGTTCCAAAACTCATCCTAGTCCGGCTGCTAAAACAAAGGAGGCTCCAACCCAGGAAGAATTAAACGAGCTTGAACAGCAGGCAAAGGATGCACAGACAACAGAGCAGAATTGTCATGCTCAATGTGTAAAGACAAAAACTGAATATGATACCGCAGTTGAAAATATTGCTGAGCAGACAAAAAAGCTTTTTGGAAAGGAAGCAGAAGCTGCCGGTTCGGATGAATCAAAAATAGAAAAGCTATGTGAGCAGGAAAAATCAAGGCTTATATCTGAGCTCGATCAAAATCAGAAAGCTTTAATCACTGCACAGCAAAATGCTGCAAAGAAAACCGAATACGAAGAACGCCAGCCAGAGCTGGAAGGCGAGCTTACACAAAAAGAAAAAGATGAACGTGATATTGCCCAGACTGTTACTGCTCTTACCGAAAAACTCAAGGGCCAGCAGAATCAAAAAAAGGCACTGCAGAGCAAACTTGAATTTGAAAGCCGCGACAAAGCCCTGGAGTCAATACAAGAACTGGAAAATCAGATTAAGAAAATGAAGGAAGAATTTGAGCAGGCACAAAAAAACTACGAGCAGGCAAATAATTCCCTTAATACTGCCAAAGGCAAACTTGAACAGAATGAAAAAGAGCTCGAATCCTTTGAAGAAATTGATACACAAAAGCTTTCTCAAAATAGGGACGAACTCAACGAACTTAAACAGGAGCTGGATGATAAAAAAACAGATGTTCAGACCCGTATAAGCCAGAATCAAAATGCGCTTAAACAGATAGAGCAATGGGCGGATGAGCTTGGAGCTTTAGAAAATAAATATACCTGGGTTTCGTCCCTTTCTAAAACTGCAAATGGAATGCTTTCGGATGGCAAGGAAAAAATCAAACTCGAAACCTATATTCAGATGAATTATTTTGACAGAATCCTTGCCCATGCCAACCGCCGCCTTATGATAATGAGCGACAATCAGTATGAGCTTGTGCGCAAAAAAGAGGCCGCAGACTTACGCAGCCAGACCGGTCTTGAGCTTGATGTAATTGACCATTACAACGGAGGCCAGCGCAGCGTAAAGTCTCTTTCTGGTGGAGAATCCTTCCAGGCATCCTTAGCACTGGCCCTTGGACTTTCTGACGAAGTAAGACGTTCTTCCGGCGGAATTAAAATAGATTCCATGTTTGTAGATGAAGGCTTTGGCACCCTGGACAGCGACACCCTCCAAAAGGCCTTCAAGGCTCTTTCCGACACCACCGAAGGCACCCGCCTCATAGGAATTATCTCCCACGTAGACCTCCTAAAAGAAAAAATCGACCGGCAGATTGTGGTAAAGAAGGAACGGACTGGTGGAAGCACCGTGCACTTGGAGGTATAGTGTCATTGCGAGGAGCGAGTGCAACGAGCGACGTGGCAATCCACATAACTGCATAAATATTATCTTTACAATCCACTCTACCTATTGTAAAATTAACTATTATTTTAAACCTCACGGAGACAAAAATGAAAAAACGCTCTGCAATACTTAACACTCTTAAAACCACTATACTTTTGTTAGGGGGGGGCTTGCCGCGCTAACGGGCTTTTCCTCCTGTGAAAATTTTCTTAAAGGGGCAGACGTAAAAAAGCAGCTTGATGAGCAGCTTGCTTATGCCAATGCGCCGTCATGTACAGTAACTTTTTCGGCAGAAGGGATGGGAGAATTCCTTGGAAACAAAAAAGAAACCTTTAAGGTAGGCTTTGCTTCGCTGGTTCAGTTTAAAGTAAATGCAGAGTCCTACGCTTTTTTAGGTCTGGAAGCAGTTGCTAACAACGCCGAATACACTCCGCTTACCGATTCTGTAAAATTTGAAGAAACAGAAAAAGATGAAAAAAACGGAATCTACAAATATAACGTTACAATTCTTAAAGATACAAAAGAACTATTAATCCGTCCAACCTGCCTTGCTTTCCCGGAGGTTGTAAGTTATTCGCCGGATAACATGATGGAGCAGTATGCCAACACTCCTATAGAAATAACCTTTAGCATGCCAATGGAAGACCCGGAAACACCGGCAGACCAGAGCCTTTTTAAGTATCCGAATGTTTCGCTTATTTATACAGATTCCGCCAGAGAAGATCATAATATGAGTGAATACTTTGAAGACCCTGTTTTTGATGTGCAGAAGAAGACTCTTATCATTTATCCAAAGGCTGTAGAGCTTAGTGATTATTTGCATTTTAGATCTCCTGCAGATATTACTGTATCTTTTACACCGCAAATTGTTGTTACGAAAGAAGGTGTAGAACTTCCGCTTAAGCAGAATGATAAGGCA
>JAFYDO010000119.1 GCA_017544745.1 Treponema sp.
ACTCAGGAAATAAACAATACTGCAGCAGAGCCTGTAATTCCAAGTGCGGGCTATGCAGAATTTGGCGGTATTTCAATTCAAAATATGGACTCAGAAACAGGGCTTGCAAAAACAACTCAGAAGGTTGAACCTGTAGATCCTGTTACTTCAAAGAATGTATTTTATGCTGTTTTTAATGACGGAACAGAACGCGTAATTTCTACACCAGATATTTTAAACGGAAAAGAACAGACAATAGACATGGACCTTTCTCAATACCAGGGAATAAAATCTATTTCTGTACGCAACGCCAATACATCTTACAGTCTTGAAGTTTCACAGTTTAGTACATACGACTCTGCTGCTAACTTAGGCTATTCTCCAAACCATGCAATAGCAGAAGCTGGAGACGCTATAATCAAATATGAAGGAATTACAATAACACGGTCTACAAACGATATTGATGATGTTGTTCCGGAGATTACACTTCATATTCATGAAAAAACCGAAAAGACTGCAACACTGGCTGTAAAGGTAGACAAGGAAGCTTCTAAAAATGCACTTATAGAATTTGTAGGCCGATACAATCAGGCACTTGCAAAAATAAATGTGCTCTCTCAGAATAAGCAGGACCTTATAGACGAACTTGATTATCTTACTGATGACGAAAAAGAAAAGCTTACTTCGCAGCTTGGAATGTTTCAGACAGACTCATCGCTTTCAAATATCAAAAGCAATATGCAGTCAATTCTTTCTTCCAACTACCGCTTTACAGAAGCAACCGAAATTACTACCCTAACCCAGCTTGGTATTTCTACAAATGCTTCGGGTTATTCAGGTTCTTATTCACAAAGCAGACTGCGCGGCTACCTCGAAATTGATGAGAAAAAGCTTGATGATGCACTTGAAAATCATCTTGAAGATATAAAAAATCTTTTTGGGTATGATACCGACGGAGACCTTATTATAGACGAAGGTATTGCCTACAAGCTTGATAAACAGATTACTGCATACACACAGACAGGTGGAATTATCGCACTTAAAACTTCAACTCTTGATTCCAAAATTAAAAGTTCACAAACCCGCATTACAAAGCTTGAAGATCAGATGGACAAGAAAGAGGCAGAGCTTAAACAGAAATACAGTACAATGCAGGGAACCTTAAGCAGTCTCGAAAACCAACAGACAACAATTTCAAACTTTACGCAACAGCAGAATAAATCTAATCAGTAGGGAGGAATAAATGATTAGCTTTTATATAAATGGTGAACCGGTAGATGTACAGCTTGAAGGCGAAGAAACCATAGGAGATGTTTTAAAATCTTTTGAAATAACCTGCGAACAGAACAATGCTGCAGTAATAGGAATTACCGTTGACCAGACTACCGTAACAGCCCAGGATTTTGATACAATTGCTGCTAAACCTCTTGGCAAAGACACAAAGTTTGAATTTTCTGTTGTAACAAAAGATTCAATTCAACAGGCTTTTACTGCCCTATCCGGACTTTTTGACGAGCTTTCTCAAAAAATGGAAGAAGTTCCTGTTGCACTCCAAACAGGTAAGAATAACGAAGTTTCTGAATCCATCAAAAAGGTTGCAGACAGTATAGATCAGTTCTGTCACATCGCTGCACTCGCAACACTTTTTCCACAGGATTTTAATAATACAAAAATTAATGATATGCCGTTCAATGACTTTTTTGCAGATTTTTCTCCAATCCTTTTGGATTTTGAACAGGCACTGCAAAATAATGATACAGTATTAATCGGTGATCTTTCTGAATATGAAATATGTCCGCGCTTAAAGGCTATATCTGCAGCCTTAAAAAATGTATAGGTTGCAGGAGGTATTGATATGGGATCTTTCTTTCAAATAGGTACATCACCTCTTATGGCAAGACAGGGCTTTCCAATCGGGATGTTTCTCGTTGGTGTCCTGGCAGTTGCAATTCTTGTTGTAGGAATCTGGTTTTTTACAAAGCATCTTATTGATTACAAAAAATCTGATAAATATATTCAAAAGCAACTTAGCCGTATGACAACCCAAAAGGATGTTAAGAAATTCTGCGATACACACAGACTCAATTCAAAACTGGCAAACCAGCTTTGGAATATGTGCAGAATAAAAAAGCTTCCTAACATCAATTATTATATTAAAGAACATGCACTTGTAAGCGAAGCTTTTAAAGAATATTACTTTTACTTAAAACAAAACAACGCAAGCCTTGAAGACATAAATGATTTTTTTGAATTGAATTTCCAGGTTGAAAAAATCTGTGCAGCTTCAAAGAGCCTTCTTTCTACAAAACAGCTTACGCTGGAAAGTGTTGTATTCTATCTGACTCACGAAAGTGAACAGTTTCCGTTTTATGTTAAAGCAAATACCACAGATTATTTTGCTCTTGAAATACCAAAGTTCATGTATGAAAATCCTAACCTCAAGCCGCCGCTTTTGGAACGCCTTCGCTTTATTACAAAATCTGCAGATGGCATGACCTTCCATTTTACAACAAGAGCCATGAGGTACCAGAATAATCCGGACGGAAAGATTCATCTTATTCTTACACATTCCGAAGATCTTCTTAACCAGGCTCACCGTAATTCAAAGCGTGAACCTATTGATGCAGAATGTACTTTTTCTCCGGCTCGTATTGCACGAGAAGAAGAACGTTCTAAGCAGGCAATCAAAAATAAAGAAGAAGAATTTATTGTTTCGCCAAAGGAATATCCGGGAAAGGTTACCAACATATCTACCGGTGGTTGCTGTATAAAGACAAACCTTCCTATAAAGGAAAAGCAGCATCTTTCGGTTTTAATTCCAACCCTGGATATAAACGAACACATTATAGGAATAATCCGTAAAACCCGTAAGCTTATAGATAATACCTATAATCTTCATATTCAGTTTTTGAAGATTTCGCTGCCATCAAAGAATAAAATTAATGCGTACGCGTTTAAATATGAAATATAAAAACTTGTAAAAAGTTCAAATTTCTATTATTCTATAATATAGTAATTATGAGAGTCGTTGAACTGCAAAATCTTGTACGCGAAGACGTTCAGATTTTTTACATAAGAAAATATGCTGCTACCGCTGTGCTCGATTTAACCGCACGAACTGTTAATGTCGAAATTGAATTTTCGATTGAAATGAACAGCTTTGGCAACAAAGAAATTTCTCTTTCAATAAAAACACAGATTGACTACCCTCTCATACCTATCAGAAAATCAATAATAGAATATCTTACTAATCTTGAACAGGAAGGCAAATTACCTTGCTGACATTCCATACAAAAACAGAACAGGAAACCATAGCGCTCGGTGAAAAAATTGGTCGTCTCTTAAAAAAGGGTGACATCATTGCCATGCAGGGAACGCTTGCAGCAGGTAAAACAACAATTACAAAAGGCATTGCACGCGCCCTGGAAATTACAGATACAATTACAAGTCCTACCTTCTGTCTTATAAGCGAATATTACGGACGCATGCCGCTTTATCATTTTGATGTTTACCGTCTCGAAGGTACCGAAGACTTTATAAACCTTGGTGCAGATGACATGCTTTATGGAGACGGAGTGAGTATAATTGAATGGAGCGAAAAAATTATGGATGAGCTTCCTTCGCGCACAATTATCCTAAGACTTACTCCACAGGAAGACGGCTCGCGTATTATAGAAATTGAAAACTGGAATAACGGTGAAATAAAATGAAAGCACTTGCAATAGACTGTGCGTGCTCCAGAATGACTGTGGCCGCAAAAAATGAAGATTACAGCTTTACCGCAATTTATGACATTGGAATGAGACAGTCCGAAACTCTTGTTCCAGCTATTGATTATATTTTAGAAAAATGCGGCCTTGCAAAAAATGAACTTGATTACACTGCCCTTACCGTTGGACCCGGCAGCTTTACAGGCTTACGTCTAGGCATTAGTGCACTCAAAGCAATTGAATGTGCTTTTGGAACTCCTGTATACGGAATCTCTTCTCTCGAAGCTTACGCATATCCTTTTGTTGATTCTGCTGTTCCAACCCTTGCCTGTATTGACGCAAACAAAGATAAGTTTTATGCAGGCATTTATCATTCCGGAAAAATTGTTCTGGAAGACGGAGACTATGAAGTACCGTTTATTATTGAACGCTTAAAAAATATTAGTGAATTGAATCTCGCAGGCTTTGAAAAAGATACCTGCAAGCTTGAAGGTCTTTTACAGACTCAATGCTGTAAATCTGTTATTCATAAACTGGCAGTTCCGGCAGTAACCACAGACTGTCTTTTTGCCTTAGCCGAAAAAAAAATAACCGCCAAACTCCCTCCTTTGAAGGATTTTGACGGTCCTGTTTATTTACGTGCAAGCGAAGCAGAAATAAAACTTACTACTTCTTAAGCAGTTTTGACAAAGCACTTACAGCGTCTCTTGCCACATTATTTTCATTCTGTGGAGCAACGGCAGCTTTATTTTCTTTCTGAATGGCGTCAAAAACTTCCTGACGAAAAACCTTTACGTTTTTTGGAGCTTCTACACCAATCTTTACCTGGTCGCCGTGAACGTCTATAAGGGTAATGGTGATATCTTCACCAATCTTAATTTTTTCATCAATTTTTCGCGAAAGGATTAACATTATTTTTCTCCTTTCGCATTCAATGCATCAATAATATTTACCTTTGTTGTCCAGCGGTTGTCGTTTAATATTACCTGCATACACTGCCTGTTCTGTTTATTTATAACAAGCGGTCCCTGGAAATTGGCAGTAATTGCAGATCCGTCATTTGGAACTGTAACTATTGTCATTATGATTATATCTTCAGGTTTTTCAATTCCAATCTTTGCAAGAGTTTCATCATCAATGTCTGTTTCATAATCATTAGAAATTAAGAAAGGATCTACGATGAGGAACGCAAGATTCATATCCTCAAGCGACTGAAGCCACAAAAACGGCTCGTAATCTGAATCACAGAGCGCAAATTTTGTGTATTTTTCGAAACCGAATAAACCTTCGGGAATGGTCAGCATCCGTGTTTCCGGGATGTCAATTCTTCCTTTTGCTTTTGTCATTACTTCCATTTTGTTTACTTCCTTCTAGTTTTATTTCATGTAGTTCAATAATGTTGAACTGTACATTTTTCCAGCATTGCTGAGTGTTGCCTGATTTGTATAATCCAGCATCTTGAGGTTTGTGATTGCCTCTGTATAGTCAAGGTCACCTTCGCGAGAAATCTGCTGTGTTACATCAAGTGCTAACTTTGAGCTTCTTGTTGCATTCAACTGAGCTCTTTCATATTCACTGCCAGATTTTGCAAGACGGCTTACAAGACTATTTATTCCCTGGTCAAGAACACCAAGTACTCGGCCACCAATTGATTCCTGATCTCCACTCAAAAGAGCGTTACGGAAGGCAATTACTGCATCAAACATTGAACCGCCAGAAACTCTTACACCGTCTCCAAGATTATATGGAGGGCGCTGGCTTGAATCCTTTACCATTCCAAGTTCGTTCAAAGCTGTACCTTCTACATCCTGCAGCCACAGTTGACGTGCATCTGTAGTTTCAAGATTAAGTCCGTTACGGATTGGGTCAAGGCTTGCTTTTACTGCTGCATCACTTTTGTTTATTTTATTTATAACTGTATAGATGTTATCGCCTTCGCTTATTTTAATTTCTACACCGTCAATTGAAATAATACTGTCGCTGTTTGCCTGCCACTGTGAAGCGTCTCTGGCACCAAAAATCTGCTGATTTTCTGCCCAGAAGGTTTTGTTTCCGGCATTGTCATTAATAAGATATTTGTTTTCATCAACTTCAACCTGATTTACATCAATGTTTCCGTTGTAGCGTACATTCTGAATAAGAGGAACACCGGAGCCTTCTACATTGCCCATTTCAATATCAAAAGCAGTTGCTTTTGTATTTGTTCCGGCAAAAATTGATTTACCGTCCGAGTCAATTGCATTTGCATTCTGAACAAGAGCCTTCAAAAGTTCATCAACTTCTGTAGCCATGTTTTTCATATCTTCTTCGTTGTAGATTCCGTTTGCACCTGTTACTGCAAGCTCGCGTACACGCTGCATAATTTCAAGGGAGTTTTCCATGTACCCTTCTCGTACAGCAAATTCGTCGGAAAGAGTAAGCGCATTTTTTTCAAAGTTCTTTACGCGTCCAAGATAAGACTGATAGCGTACCAGATGTCCTGCTGCAATTGGATCATCGCGCAGGTTGAGCAG
>JAFYDO010000120.1 GCA_017544745.1 Treponema sp.
ATAAGCGGGAGTGCGGTAAGGGTAAGTCCAACATAAATAGCACCGTGTTCACGCTTATAAATATCACCATTAAGGAGCGAAACCATAACCGGTAATGTATACTTAGATTTATTTGTAAGAAGTACAGTAGCACGAAGCAACTCGTTCCAGCTTGTTACAAAGGTAAAGATAGCCTGAGTTGCAAGAGCCGGCTTCATGATTGGAAGTACAATTACATTGTATGTAAAGAATTCCTTTGAACCGTCAATACGTGCAGATTCTACCAGAGACGGACTAACAGAAGGCTTCATATACTGACGCATAAAGAATACCATCTGCGGCGCCGCTATGGCCGGTATTATCATTATCATCAGATTATTGGTCATGTGCATCTTATAAGCCATCTGGTAAAAACCAATGATTGTAATAGTTGCAGGAATCATCATGATAGCCATGATAAAACTAAAGAATGCATTCTTGAGCTTCCATTCATACATAACCAGGGCATAAGCAGTAAGTGTAGAGAAGTACAAAGTTACTACAGTAACACCACAAGAAATGATAAGTGAGTTCATAAAACCAACAGCAGGCTTAAAGCTCTTACCGGTAAGAATCTTAAGGTTATTAAAGAAATACTTAGATGGTATCAGAGATACGGCATGCTGCTGAATCTGATATGTAGAACGTGTAGAGTTTACAATCATAACAAGGAACGGGAATAAACTCAAAATTGCCAGAATAATACAAACTATAAGAATAATAACCTTATAAATTGAAATACTTGTTTTATTGTTATTCATTTGAAGCTCCTTCTTTTTGTTTCAGCATTGCTTCCTTTTTTTCCTGTTTGTAAGCAAGCATACGTGCTTTACGTTCTTTTTTCTGAAGCTTTTTCAAAGCAACTTCATCCTTATCGCGCATGATAAAGAATATAGCAGCAGAACAAACTACGATGATAAGGAACATAATCATACTCATAGCAGAAGCACGGTTATACAGATGGCCACCCTTGAATGCAAGTGTATAAATAAGTACGCTGGTAGTAAGAGTAGCGTTATCCGGACCACTGTTAGGAACAAGGTTAGCCGAAATATCATACATGTTCAAACCACCAATAAGCGATGTAACAAGAGTAAACAGCATAATTGTGCGGATACTTGGAATAGTAATCTTCCAGAATACCTGCCAGCCGTTTGCACCGTCAATATCGGCAGCTTCAAAAATTTCAGGATCAATACCAAGAACACCGGAAATGATAATAATCATTGTATATCCATACCACATCCAGGTTTGAATAAAGATAAGAATTGCCTGTGATGCCGCCTTACTCTGGAAGAAGTAATAAGGCTGTTCAATGATATGAAGCTTTACAAGAATATCATTCATTGGTGACATAGGGAAATTGAAAAGAGCCTGGAACAAAAGTGCAACAGTTGCCTGTGTAATAATGTTAGGCATATAGAAAAGTACTTTAAATGCTCCCTGTCCAGGAATTTTAACACGACGGTTAGTAAACCAGGCAGCAAGCAAAAGTGCCATAATCATCTGTGGAATAAAGTTACAAACCCACATTTTCACAGTGTTTTTCAATGCAATGTGGAAAGTAGGCATAGTTAATACAGTTTTATAGTTTGAAAATAACTTAGAAAACTGAAGGAACTGCCAGCTTGTTTTACCGGCTCCCCTTAAATTTGTAAAACCAATAATTGCAGTATAAATTGTTGGATAAAAATGAAAGATTAAATATGCAACAATAAAAGGAATGCTGAATATGTAGCCATATTTAGCATAACTGATTTTTCCTTTTTTCTTCATGTTGGACACCCCAAAAATTCGATTAGATGTTATTTAAAAAAAATAAAAACTTTTTTAATGAATAGAGTATAAATTAGGGCTGTCATTTGACAGCCCTAATTAGCAAGTTGAACTAAATATTAGTCTACATCAAGACCATATTTGTCTGCTACAGCCTGCTTGAAGTCTTTGATAGCAGCAGCACGTGACTTCTGTCCGTTAGCATAAGCACGAACCTGATCACGCCACTGAGCGTTGATACCTTCATCGTACTGTGTAAGGTTCTTACCGTTAGCATAAGCACCTGCTGGTACGAAGTAGTCGAACATGTTCTGTCCGCCAAGGAAGTCAAGTTTACCATCAGAGATGTTCATAACAGCTCCAGAAGATACTGTATCCTTTGTGTTTACAGTAGCATCAGCACCCTTTTCGAACTTCCACTGGAATGTACCGTTAGCCCACTGATAGAGGAGACCGTTCTTTGAAGCATCGAGAGTGATCCATTCGATGATGTCCTTAAGGATAGCTTTCTTGTTCTTGTCCTTAGCACCAGTCTTTGATGCGAGTACCCAAGTACCACCCCAGAAGAATCCTACTGGAGAGTTACAAACTGCCCAGTCACCGTATGTACCTTCACCCTTCTTTGTTCCACCAGAGTTTCCAGCCATTACGTAGTTGATGAGCCAAGCTGGTCCGAAGAAACCGAGAACTGGTTTAGCACCAATTTCCTGCATATCAGCGTACCAAGCGTCTGTCCAGTCAGTTGTCTGGTTAGACCAACCATTGTCTGTAAGATCCTTAGAAATGTCAAGGAATGCTTCACGAGCTGGGTCAATATAGAGCTTGTCGTCTACGATCCAACCCTTAGCAGAAGAGTTTTCTACAGCGTGCCAAACGTCTCCGTCACCAGATACGATTGCACATCCTGCATCAGCACACTTCTTAGCAGCTGCCCAGAACTTTGTCCAAGATCCTGAACCACCACCAATTTCAGCCTGTACTTTTGCTGGATCATCTGTACCGAAAGCTTTCTTAGCAACAGAGCGGTTGTAGATGAAACATCCACCAGTAGCCTGGTATCCGAGACCTACTACCTGTCCTTTGTTGTTAGAACCGATATCTACAGTATAAGAAGCGATATCAGCATCTTTGATTGCCTTGTCAATCTTGATACCAAGATCTTTGTAAGGAGCAGCATAGTCTGACATGTCACCCTTTGAATACTTCAAGATGAATGCAGCTTCAGCAGCATACAAGTCAACATCTCCAGCCTGGAGAGCCTGGTCAAGAGCTGGCTGATACAACTCATTTGTTGTAGCAATGATTGTTGTATTCAACTTCCAAGTAGCACCAGAAGTTTTCTGGAATTTTTCTACCATTCCTGGTACTTCATCTGTAAATGCATACAGATTGATTGTTACATCTGCCTTCTTCTTTGCAGCACCAAACAATGTTGAAGCTACCAAGAGAACACACAAAACTGAAAGAATCTTTTTCATTTTCCTTTCCTCTTTATATAGTTTTTTTAACTAGGGAAAACTCCCTATTTATATACATTGTAAACCATAAGCATAAAATTTGCAAAAAAAAAATGATAAAATTCTCATAAATTTTCGACTGTTAAACGATTAACTTTTGAAATTTCTGAGAAAATTCTTAGATTTGCGATAACTGCTTCTGGAGGAGCTCTGTAGCCTGCTTAGGATTAGCCTTACCCTGAGACATTTTCATAACCTGCCCCATGAGCCAGCCAACTACATTGGTTTTTCCGCTCTTGTAGTCTTCTACAGCCTTAGGATTTGCAGCAATTACATCCTGAACAAGCTTTTCAATGGCACCAGCATCGCTAACAACCTCCATCCCCTTCTCTTTTATGATGTCAGAAGGCATTTTGTTAGAGGCAAGCATGTCTGCAAAGACTTCCTTACCCTGTTTAGAAGTAATTTTTCCGTCTTCCAGGGCGTCGGCAAGCTCGGCAATATGTGCCGGTGTAAGTTTTATATCATTAATAGTAATTTTCTTTTCATTCAAAACAGCTAACAGCTCTGCAAGAATAAGATTTACAGCGCGTTTAGGGCTCTTTGACTTGCCTGCAGCCTCTTCAAAGAACATTGCAAGGTCTTTTGAGCTGGTAATAGTCTCTACGTCAAAGTCGCTCATGCCATACTGAGCCTTATAGCGTACACGTTTTGCTTCAGGAAGTTCGCCTACTGCTTCTTTTGCACGTGCAATGAGCTCTTCGCTTACAGTAAACGGCTTGATATCAGGCTCGGTAGTAAATCGGTAGTCTACAAAGCTGTTTTTAGTACGCTGAACAACAGTCTGTCCCTTATCTTCGTCCCAACCCATAGTAACTTTAAAGCCCGGGTTGAATTCCTGGCGGTCTTCCTGGAACTCTTTAAGCTGGCGCTGTGCTTCGTAAGTACAGGCATCCTTAATTTTCTGGAAGGAGTTCAAGTTTTTAATTTCAGAAATTGGAGTATGCCAGAGCTTACCGTCTTCCCAAACATTAAGGTTGATGTTGGCATCGCAGCGCATATTACCTTCTTCAAGGTTACCGTTTGTTACTTTTACATAGCGCAGGATTTCCTGAACAGTCTGCATAAAGAGAGCTGCTTCTTCAGGACTAGTCATATCCGGCTTAGTTACAATTTCGATAAGCGGAGTTCCACAGCGGTTATAGTCAATATACGAGTGAGCCCCCTGAAGGTGGAGAGACTTACCAACGTCCTCTTCAAGGTGGATTCGTTCAATGCGGACACGGCGATATTTTCCATCTATTATACAGTCATCGCCCTTAAAGTTTTTGTCGCGGCATTTTGCACCGCCCGGCTGTTCATCCTTTGGATAGTGAGCAAACGGAAGATCAACAAAACCGTCTGTACAAAGCGGAATATCATACTGTGTAATCTGATATCCCTTGGCAAGGTCAGGATAAAAATAATGCTTGCGGTCAAATTTTGTAAAGCGCGCAATGTTACAGTTCAAAGCCTGTCCCGCAACCGCACCAAGTTCTACATAACCCTTAGAAATGCGCGGCATGGCACCAGGAAGCCCAAGACAAACTGGACACACACGTGTATCCGGCATTCCGCCATAACGGTTTTCGCAGGCACAGAACGCCTTAGTTTTTGTCAAAAGCTGTGTATGAATTTCGCAACCAATTACAATTTCCCACTTATCTATCATTTGTTGACCTCATTTTTTGTACAATGTGTGTATTATATAGAAAAAAACGTGAATAGGGAATAACCCTTTATTCCTGATATTTCGTATACTTTTCACACTCCAAAATCTTTCTGGCATTTTCAACTCTTTCTTTAGTCGGGCTTTCCAGATCTTTGAGTGCATAGTCAATTCCCAAATCCTTGTACTTCATGGCACCAAGACCGTGGTATGGAAGAATCTCTACGCGTTCTACATTGTGAAGTGTGCGGATAAAATCTCGGGTCTGAGTAAGATATTCGTCATTATCGGTAATACCAGGGACAAGCACATGGCGGATCCAGATTGGCTTTTTAATTTCATCAAGGTAAGCAAACATCTGGCGGATATTTTTTCCACTCTGACCGGTGAGTTTTATGTGCTCGTCTTCGTTTATGTGTTTAATGTCCATGAGGAGAAGGTCTGTAACTTCCATAAGCTTTTTGAATTTTTCAAACCACTCACCTTCTTTTGTAAAGGTTGCCCCGGAAGTATCTATACAGGTATTAATATTGCGCTTTTTGCATTCGGTCAGAAGTTCAATAAGAAAGTCCAGCTGGAATAAAGGCTCCCCGCCGCTGACAGTAATACCGCCTTTTTTACCCCAGTAGGCACGGCAGGTTTCGGCTTCGGTAAGAAGTTCTTCTACAGTATATTGCTTTCCGTCTGTCATCTTCCAGGTATCGGGATTATGACAATAAAGACAGCGCAAAGGACAGCCTGCAAAAAATATAATAAAACGTGAGCCCGGTCCGTCTGCGCAGCCAAAGCTTTCGAGCTGGTGAATGTAACCTTTCATATATTATTCCTTAGAAAAAGATACTCTATTATATAATAGAATTATTTATTTGTCATTGCGAGCGAAGCGCGGCAATCCATTCTTTTGGTTCCGCCACTTCAAAAGACAGCGCCTCTTTTGTAAAAGGATGCACAAACTCCAGCGTACAGGCATGCAGACAGAGGCGTTCAAAGGGATTTGTGCGGGCGCGATGTTCCTTATCACCTGCAATAGGGTAACCGTGGGCTGCAAGGTGGGCGCGTATCTGGTTCTTTTTGCCGGTATCCAGTTCAAGTTCAAAGAGTGCGTAGCGGCTGCCCTTCTCCAGGATTTTATAATGAGTTCGCGCCACCGTGGTCCCTGAGCCTGTCGAAGGGCCACCTTTACTATCCCGCTTCACATACCCAACATGATGTGCATTAAAAGAAAGATCATCTGTAATCCAACCTTCAGTTTCATTTTCAAGCGGCGGGAGCTTACAGTTTTTACCCGGCACTTCTGCAAGCGCGTGATAGAGACGTTCCGTTACCATCTTATGCCAGTTATCCATAATAACTTTCTGCGCCTGTGCAGTAAGTGCGAACATCATAACACCACTCGTATCCCGGTCCAGACGGTGCACCGCAAAAGGCTTGTGATGATTATTCGCCCTGCCCTGCTTTCGTAAAATTTCTTCCAGAATAGACTGGGCCGTTTTTCCCTTGTAGCCCGGGAAAGGTACACTCAAAAGTCCACTCGGTTTATTTATTACGGCCAGGTGCTGGTCCAGATAAAGAATTTCTATAAATGACATAGTATAATAATAATAGTGAAAGATTCAGATTTTTGGAATATAATTATATAAGGAATAAAAAATGAAAGACAAAAATTCAATCTTAAAATTTTATCAGGAAAACATTTACGGCTTCTGGCAATCCGGCGAAGAAGTAAGTTATATTATAGAAGACATTGCAGCAGGAACTCCGCTGACTGTAAATATTCCCTGGGTAAAGGTGCCCCAAGAATACACAAAGCCTGCAAGAAAAGCACTTAACATTACGGTAAAGCGAGAGAATAAAAGCGTCACTTTTTCGGTAGCGGTTTACCTTCCTGAAAATCATACAAATGGCAGCACTGCTCCACAAAACGGAACACCATTCATAGTATCTTTTCACCCGATTGAACCTCTTGCTCTGGCTCAGAAAAAAGGTTTTGCGATGATTGTTTTTACCGACTACTGTCTGAATATAGCCGGCGACAATAATGAACGCAAAGGTCTTTTTTACGAGCTTTATCCTTATGGCAAAGAGCCCGAGACACAAACCGGCGTTCTTATGGCC
>JAFYDO010000016.1 GCA_017544745.1 Treponema sp.
ACGCCAGACAAAGCCTACATCGAAGATATAGACCGAGTAGATATTCTTGCAAAGCCGCTTGCAGACGGTTGTATGGCCCTCTGTTTTATAAACGTTAGTGAGACACAAAAAACAGGCTCTTTTGCTATTGATGATAAATTGTTGTCGCAGGTATTTGCAGGTCGTTTTAAGTGTGCACAAAAATATGAAGTTTTGGATTTATGGACCGGTGAAAAAAAGGAAAAGATAACAGGCTTTTTTGGAGTTGATACGCTAGAGCCTTGCGATAATATAACAATTAAAATACGTGGATTGCCACGCCCTGCGCTCTCGCAATGACGGTGTCCTTTTTTGTTTCAACCCTCTGGTCATTTTATTTTCCCCAAAAGCCACTACCAGAGGAGGAACTCCTTCGTTATGCCCATGTCCGCGGCTGGATAGAAGATCAGGATGAAAGGTTTTGTAACGAGTCTTTGAACCGGCAGACAGCTGCGCGCATTGTTCACGAGTTTATGAGAATTGAACTTGGGGTTCCCGACTTGCCCGACATTTCTGGTGCAAACGTTCTTGCAGATCTATATACCTGCCACGCTTGTGTAAATCATATTGCGCAGGTGTATCTGCGTGGAATAATAAAGTCGCAAACCGTGGTACGCGAGGGTGCAGAGTATAAGATTTTTAATCATCTTGAACAATTGACGGACGAGGAAATTACATTCCTTTTTTCGCAGCTTCCTCCAAAACAGACTTTAGAGAAGTTATAAAAAAGGTCTGCAGGTTATCCTTAAATATTTTTTTATCAAGATTTGAATTATGCTTAATGTACCAGATAATCTGTGTGCTCAAAAGATTTGTATAGCTAAAGCAGGCAAAAGATTTAAAATCTTCTGAAAATTTAACGCCGTTCTGGCTGCTAAAATATTCTATAGTTGCGCCTGCAAAGTCATGAAGGTCTTTTTCAAAAATATTTTTTAACTGCTGTTCTCCAAGCGATTCGTAAGCGCAGGTGCACAGCGAAATATTTTTATCAATGTAATCAAGAATAAAATCCAGAGCCTGGGGAATTGTTGCATTAGCACTGCGGAATGAATTTACGATATTCTGAACTTCCAGCTCGTAGGCAAAATAGAGCAGGTCGTAGTTATTTTCAAAATGATAGTAAAAGGTATTTCGGTTGATATTACATTCGGCCACAATATCCTGAATCGTTATTTTTGCAAACGGTCTGTCTTTTATGAGTCTTTTGAGGGCCTGCGCCATTAAAATTTTAGTTTCCGAAGGATTTTCGCTCATAAAAACATTATTAGACATTCACGAAAATTTGTCTATTGTGTTATCGGGTAGAATTTATTAAATTTTTTGGAGGATGGGCGGAAATTTGGAGCAAGCTATGAAAAAACCTGCAGGAAAATTTCTAAAATATATAATTTTTGCGGCTGCGGCTGTTATTTTTGTCTTACTTATTGTTCTGGTTACGCATAAAAAGCCGGTTCAGGAAAAAGAAGATGCGCTTCCAACAGTAATAATACAAAAACCACGTAATGGAACGCTTGTAGAAGCCGTAACAATTTCTAGCTATGTAGAAGCAAATGCAATGATTCCGGTTGTACCTTTTGTTTCCGGAACAATTACTGAATATCCGGCGCGTGCAGGAGACTTTGTAGAAAAAGATACACTCCTTGCCAAAATAGATGATGCGCCGTTCCGCCAGCAGATGCTTCAGGCAGAAGCTGCTTATTTTGCAGCAAAAAGTACTTTTGACCGTATAGAAAATCTTTACAAATCAGGTTCTACAACCCAGCAGAATTATGACTCTGCAAAGGCACAGGCAGATGCTTCCAAAGCGCAGTATGATCTTGCAAAGCTGCAGGTTGATTATACAGAAGTTCGTGCGCCTGTAGACGGAACAATTTTAATTGCAGACCAGGCAGTTGGTGGAGTGGGAACTCAGACACAACCGGTTGCAGTTCTTGCCGATTTGACAAATCAGGTTGTACGCCTTAAGGTGCCGGAAAAATATTTTGATTTATTTAATCTTGAACGAGAGTCTCTTGCAGTAACAGTTACTCGTCCTGCAGAAGAAAATATGTATGAGGATGCGGTGACTACAGCAACAATAGAAAACATTGCGCCTTATGTTTCTCCGGACAGCAAGAACTTTATTGTTGTCTGTCGTCTTGATGAACCGGGTGAACGATTCCGACCGGGAATGTTTGTAAAGGTTCAGGTTGCGTATAAAACTTATAATGATGTTCCGCTTATCAGTTTAAAGGCAAGAAAAATGGACGGATCGTTTTACGTGTTTGACGAAACTAACTCAACTGTAAAATTTGTAGAAGGCCAGAGCTTTCCTAATGATGAAAAAGATTTTATTGTTCCGGAAGAATACCGCGATTCTTATATTGTAATGGACGGCCAGAATTATGTTTTTGACGGCCAGCGTGTCCGCGTCTTTGAAGATGTTTTAAACGAAGCAAGAGCAGGTGTTATAGGAGACTAACAGCAGTGAAGGTTTCTGAGTTTTCTGTAAAACATCCTATCATTATCTCAATGCTGCTTTTGGTTGTTGTTGCCTTTGGTTTTTATTCGCTAAGTGGAATGCGCTCAGAATTCATGGAAGATATATCTATGCCGCAGGCAATTGTCTATGCAGTGTATCCGGGTGCAAGCGCAGAAGATGTTGAAAATGATATTACCAAAGTTATGGAAGATGCTTTTGTAACCTTGCCGCATTTTAAAGCAATAGACAGTCAGTCTTCAAACTCTGTTAGCTGGATTACAATTACTTATGCAGACGGTTATGATGCTTATGATCAGCTTACAGAATTAAGAAATCGCATTTCGGAATTAATGCCGCAGCTTCCCGAAGGAATTAGCGGAGAGCCTCGAGCCCTTGTTGGTGGAATGTCCATGGTTCCGATTATAAGTTTTTCTGCGAGTGCAGGTGGTGACACAGCAAGGCTTACACAGTTTTTGCAGGATGAACTAACTCCTCTTTTAACACAGATAGACGGTGTTTCTGAGGTTTCTATTGGTGGCGGAAAAGAGCTTGCAGTTAATATCAAAATAGATGTAGATGCGCTAACTTCAAAGGGAATAGCTGTTACTTCGGTTTATCAGGTATTAAATTATGGAAATGTTACGCTGCCTTTGGGTAATGCAAGCTATCAGGACAGGGCAATCCAGGTGCGTTATGCCGGTGGATTTAATTCTTTGGATGATATAAAGAACCTTCCTGTAGGGGTTGCAGATGGAACCACTATTATAAGATTGAGTGATGTAGCCGAAGTTTCACTTTCTTACCCCGAAAAAAACACTTATGTGTCTGATGGACGCGTTCCGCTTACAATTGTAAACGTAACAAAGCGTCTGGATGGCGATACAGTAAAGATTATAAAAAAAGTAAAAAAAGCAATTGCAGAATGCGAAAAAAATACAAACGGTGCAGTCCAGTTTCATATCATAAGTGATGACAGCCGTATG
>JAFYDO010000017.1 GCA_017544745.1 Treponema sp.
ATTACTTACAAGGACGGAGAGCCTGTTGCTTCTGAACCGGTTGAAATGACCAGCCAGGGTATCCAGGTAAACGGTCTTGATGCCCGTAAAATTATTTCTGCCGGATATGCTGTTCACATTTATGGTGGTGCAAAAGGCGGCTACAACGGTGGTGCAGGAGGCGCTTACATAAAGCCTGTTTATGAAAAAGACGACAAGGTCAGCTCTCCAATTGTAGACATAACAAATGCCCTTACTGTTGGCTTCCGTTATCTTCAGTTTGGAAACATCACAGCCCGCACAATTACAGCAGATATTACTGCCCTGCAGGATTTGACTGTAAAGGTTCGCGTAGACAACTACAAGGGAAAAGTAATTGCGTCATTTGATATGAAAAAAGGCGACAAAACTGCAACTGCAAAATTGTCTGACAGCGTAATTGGAAAACGTGCAGTTTACTTTGAATTCCTTTCAGACAATAGCGGCGTGATTGCGGAGTTTGATAAGTTTACTTTTGATTAATCACACCCGCCAGCCAGCCCACTACTCCTTCTGGGAGTGATGGGTCCATTGGCGTCCCGTCGTCAAACTTGAGGTTGCAGTGCATTGGATTTATGATGCAGTGCTGCCCCATCTCTACTCCAAAATTGATTGATGAAATTCCGTGGTCTCCGTTGTAAACCCAGTCTGGTGTAAAGATGTAACAGTTTTTCATTCGCTTCATTCGCGGTAAAAGCGGAACAATATCTTTTTCGTAACTGTTAAACTCGTCGCGTTTTCCCATTGCAAAAAAGAGGCTCACGTTGTTGTCGTCGTAAAGGTCCAGAAGACTTTCGCCTGGAATCTCCGAAGCACCCATAGGTACAACTGCATCAAAAAATTCCGGGTAGGCAGCCGACATACGAAGCGACATTCTTCCCCCGCTGGAATTTCCAAGAATCACTTTTTTAGAAACGCCGCCGTTTGGTTCGGTGTGCTTTTTTATAAACTCGTTTATGAGCGCGTAAACCGGTACAATGTATATATCATCCCACTGCCCCTTACATTTGCCGTCCTGGTCGCGGTATTCGTTTGCAAGCGGAATTAAAATGTATGCGCCGCCAAGAGGTTTCTGGTATTCTTCTTTGGAATAAAACTCTGCACCAGCGTAGTTGATGCACACATCTCCTTCCAGGGCGTTGGTTGTTCCGTGCATAAAAACAAGAAGAGGATATGTCTGTCCCTTTGGTGCACCGTGTTCTGTAGGGTCATAAAAGTAATAACCCATTTTGTCAAAATCTTTTGGTTCAAAAAAGTCTTTGCTAAAGCGGTCAAAGTACTCGCCTACCTTATAGGTTGGTGCATAAGAAATAAAGCCACCCTCCGGGATTTCATTAGCCCAAGGTGGTGTTGGTTTTTCTGACATGTTATCTCCTTGTCATCCCGAACTAGTTTCGGGATCTCTCGTCGTTTACAATATGAATAACGCCCTTGTTCTGGATGATTTCTTTCATCCGGGTTTTCAAAAAAGCAGGTTTAAGGTCAAACTTTTCCAGCTCGTCCAACGGGATCCATTTGATTTCTTCCTTGGCATTGTTCCAGCCATAGCTTTCGCAGTGAGCATCTTTGTTGCCGCGCGGCTTCATCAGATAGTAAAACTCTATTACGTGGCATTTTAAATCATCTATGCCGGTGTCGTTTCCCACAAAAAAGTTTTCGCAGACAACTGCAAGATGATCTATCTCATAGTCTACGCCGGTTTCTTCCTTTACCTCGCGTACAATGCATTCTTCGGCTTTTTCGTTCATGTGAACACCACCGCCAACCGTGTAATAAAAGCTGGAAGTAGAAGAAGTTATTGCAAGAAAACTGTTGTCCTCTATGATGATTGCGCCCGCTCTGTAGCGGAACCAGTTTTTATCGACAGAAAAACAGCAGTCGGGAAAGCCAACACGAATTTCGCCTATTTCATTATTTTGAGACATATAACACCTCAAAAGAGATTATATCAGAAAACTTATTTATTGATTACTTCTTTTTAAAAAAGATTGGGTTAATTCTTTTATTGTCTGTTTATCATAATTTGAAAGCTGATTATATTGATTTATTAAAACTCTGCTTTCGGCGGTTAGAATTGTTTTATTGTCAGAAGAAGTTTCTTCTCCCTTAACTAAATATTCTACAGTAACACCCAGTGTATCTGCTATTTTTACAGCGTTTTCGACATTTGGTTGTGATCTTTTTCCAGAAAGATATTTATCAAGAGTACTTTTTTTAATACCTGTCCTGGCAGCTAATTCTTTTATCTGAATATCCTGATAAACAAGTTCGTTATGTAGGTTTTCGCCAAATCCCATGTTCATATTATAGTAAAAAATGGCGTCGTTAAGTTTGACAGACATATAATATGGTGTTAATATTATTAGTAAACATAATATTATATGTTTTATTAGATTTTAACATAAAATTTTCATTTAGATATATAAGGATTTTTTATGACTACATTTTTATTTATTGTTACTCCAATAATTTGCGAAGGAATTTATATAATTCACTGTATACGTGACTATGGATACTATAGTGAAACCCCTCTTCTTCTTATTCCGTTTGGACTTTATATCGCATCTGTTATAATTGTAAGTAATGTTGCTGACATTTTTAAGAAAAAAGTTCTTTGTTTTTTCCTGTTTTTAATTTTTCCGTTGGTATCGCTGTTTATGGTTTCGGCTCTTACTACAGAATGGTATGATATTGGATATAAAAAAATTAAATCAAATGCCCAGGTTTATCTGTATAATGAAGATTCAGAAGAAGTTATAACTTCAATTAATTTTAAACCAGTTTCTTATGATGAAACTTTTATCGATACATATTTTGACAAAGCACAGGGTTACAACTCATTATATTCTCCTGTATCTTTCACATTTAGAAATAATACTCTTAAGCAAAATGAACTTCAAAGATTTAAAATTCGTCCTGGTAAATACACAGTAAAGATTGATACATATCTGAAAGAACAGAAAAAAGAATACACAGTAGAAACTAATTTTACCTATATGGATGCCGCAAAAGCAAAGAATGTATATTTATGTTTTGATGGAGCCAATTTATTCATGGTTAATCCTGATCAAGAAGATGAAGAAAGTGTAAAAACTCTTTATTTTTCAACTGATAATCATATCTATAAAGCTAAATGGGATAAACAATACTTGATGGACGAAGATCAGCATAAAAGTAACAAAAAAGAGAAAAAATAGGGGGAAAACATAATGGAACAAAACCTTTCTGATGAGCAGATTTTAAGAGATTATTATAAAAAAATTTATGAATGCGAACTTCTTAAACAAGTAAATGAAAAAGATGAAATACACTCTCGGATTTCAGAAGAATCCATGTCTAATCACAAAATGTATGTTTTTTTCTGTATGTTATTTGTTGCATCCATATATGTCTCCATTTTTTTTATTATGAGATATGCAATATTGCCTATAGCTGCACTTATTCCTGCAAGTCTATTTCTTCTTATTTATCAAAAAAGTGAATATAAGCAAATCTCCGAAAAAAGTAGCAAAACTTATGATGATTATTTCAATTGTCTTACAGAATATAAAGAGTATGTACGAAAAACACCAAAGCCTCCAATTCCTGATGATAAACTGAACCAGACTTCTATAAAAGAAATTCTTGATGTATTTGCTTCAAAACGCGCAGATACTTTTAAAGAAGCATTAATCATTTACGAACAGGATTTACAGCATAGAGAACTGGTAAATAAGCAGCGAGCCATGCAGCAACAGATATATTCTGCTCAAATGGCAGCTGCACAGGCACAAAAAGAAGCAGAAAATGCAAAACAAGAGGCAGAATATCTTCGACGCGAAGAAGATTATTATCGTGACCAAATATATCATCTACAGCAAGAAGATTATTGGAACAATAATTAACAAGTTTTATTATTGCATATATGCGGTATTCACCGGCGAAACAAGTCTTGCAGATTCTGCGTTTTTTATTCCCATAAACTCTATGCGAACTTCTTCTTTTTTTGTAAGACTGTCCGGCAGTTCAAAATCCAGAGTATATTTTTCTTCTGTACCTTTATAGTCCAGAGTAATGGCCGCAATTTTATTCAGACCGCTTGTTATGCAAAGTGTCTTGCCGTTGTCCTGTTTGAGGAAGGTGCAGACAAGATAATTTTTTTTGCCGGGATGGAGTTTGAACATGTAGCTGAACGAACCGCCTGCTTTTGCGTAACGTGTGAGCTCGTTAGGGTCGCCGACTGAACCCGTGCCTTTTTCCTGCATGAACGGCCAGGTGGTTGCGTTGCCTTCTGTCTGAGCGCCGTAACCAATACCTATTCCGTCAATGGTGATGTACTTTTGCTCGAGTTGGGTGTCTTCTGCCTTGTCTGCAAAAATCCAGTAGATGCCGTAGCGCTGATTATTGATTAGGTAGTATGGAGAAAAGATAAAGTCTCCTTCCCAGTTTGTGTCATTAAGTTTGAATGCGAGCGTGCCGTCTGCGCGTGTGATTTTTTCAAAGTGCGAATTGATGTTGGTCAAAAAGTCCTGAACAGAGCTGTCTTTTACAAGCACCGTCTCTCCCGGAAGCAGCGGAAGATTACTGGTACCACCGTAGTTACCAGTTAGCTCGTAGACCTGTCCGCGCACGAGCTTGTTGGCACTTACATCACACTGAACTCCAACCTGACGCAGGGTCATTTTGTCGTCGCGGCCAAGCTCTGCAGCAAGAACTACAGGTCCGTATTTGAAAGCTACAGCACGTCCGTTGTTATCTGGAAGCGGGAAAGCCTGGATGTTCATGTTGAATTTTATACGGAATGTGTCGCCGGCATGCCATTCGCGGGTGTAAAGGATGTATCCGTCCTGTAAAAAGCCTTCCGGAGCGTCTGCGGGCTGGTAGTTCCAGTCAGGACTACGCACTGCGATTGTGATTTTCTGGTCTTGAGGGGCTTTTTCTACTGTAAATTCTACCAGATTGCTGTCTGGAAGGTCTGCTTTCTGGCTCAAAATAAGGCCTTTTTCTTTCCATTCAACGCGGGAGCTTATAAACTGATTTACAACAAGCGTATTGTCGTCATGAAAATAAATACTGTCGCCAAGCTTTGTAAAGTTTTCTAAGCCGGTACCAGTACAGCACCAGAAGTAGTTTTTGTCTGGATCTGGGTTGCAGTAGGTTTTAAAACAGCCGGTTGCCATTGGCTGAAAGTACAGGGTCATTCCAGTGTCTGCATTTACCGAAGCAAGGATTGCGTTTATATAAGTGTTTTCGTAATAATCTGCGTACTGCTTTTCGCCTGTTGCCATAAAAAGCATTCGGCTAAGCTTGAGCATGTTGTGGGTGTTGCAGGTTTCGCAGTTGGTGTTGCTGCGTTCTTTGTCCAGAACATTGTCCTCTCCAAAATGTTCGCACTCGCTGTTTCCGCCGGTGATGTAAGTGTGATTTTCTACAACGATTTTCCAGAAGGCGCGGGCGTAATCGAGGTAGATGTCATCTTGGGGGCCCCTGTGGTCCCTGAGCTTGTCGAAGGGCCCTTCACCATTGAGCGTCATATATCTGTTCATTGCCCCCACAAACTTTGGGATTGTTGTGTTGGCGTGGCGGTTGTTCAAAACATTTGAGTTGAGTCCTGCTGCCAGCACTTTTTCAAAAAGCGGTACTTCATCAAACTTGTGAGCAGAGGCAAGAATGTGTTCGCAAGTTGTATCATCATAACCGCCGGCGCGGGCACATTTATATAACTCATAGAGGCAGTCATTCATACCGCCATATTCAGTTCCAAGCACGCGGGCCTGCATCTGGTCATCCCAGCGGCTTGTTCGTTTGTAAATCCATTCGCAAAAGTTTACGCCAATTTCCAGAGCCTTTTTGCTACCACCGGATTTGTTAGCCTCGACTAACCCATTCATGATTTTATGAACTGTATACCAGGGCACCCAGGTGTTTGCAGGGTTTCCTTCTTCGAGACGGTCAAACTGGCGCTCCGGCTTTGAAGGATCTTCCATTGTGGCACCAAAAATAAAGCCCGTGCCCATTGCATCCTGGCATTCTGCAAGTCCGTCAATCAAATAATCAAAACGTGCCTGCAGCGTCTTTCCGTCCGGGCCTTTACATTCACCATACCCGCGTGCAATTGCTTGAGCCGCAGCTGCAAGATAATGCCCCATGGTATGACCGCCAATACGTGTATTTTCCCAGCCGCTGTAAGAGATGTTAGCCTTAGTGTTTGGAAGTCCGGCAGTTACTCGGAAATTAAAAAGAAGCTTGTCGGGATTAAATGTGTTTAAAAAGTTTACATCTTTTTGGGTAACATCCAGCATAAACTGGTCGCAAAGAGTTATTTCTGCTGGTGAAAATTCGTGTAGATTGGTAAAAGGCATGGGGAACTCCTATAAAATGACGTAGTTGTTTTTTTCTTCAACAAAAGGCCCCGGAAGAGGATTTTCGTCTCTTTTTTTGCCCAAAAGGTCCTGGTCAAAGGTAATCGGGCTGCCATCAGGGTTTTCAAACTTTTCTTCCGGCTCAAAGGCCATCTTCATGTCATCGGTGTGCATGAGCTTACACTTTGGTGCACTGCCTGCAGCTCCAATCACATCATAAAGATTTGTCTTAAACTCAAAACCATCGGCTTTTTCTTCTACTGCAAAATTGACCCTTTCGCCTTCAATCACAACAGCATCAGGCTCTTTGGCTTTAGACATTGGACGTGCGCCATTAAGATAAACATTTCCGCCAGTCCAGACAGGAAGTTCAGAATAATACTTGTCGGTTGTAACAGCACCCTGGCCGCAGTAGCCTTCAAACTGTTTGTTCCATTCATCAAAGGTCGGAAACTTTTCGTAAACAAAAGTACCTGCCAGAATGTTTCCGTCGTCCCAATCGTTCTTGTTGGCAATGTTGTTATCCATTCCTTTTTTAAGAGCTGGACGAATAGGCTCCTGAACAAAGATGTTATTATAAACTCTTGTATCGCCATGAAGGATTGTCATAAAGCCCGCAATTTCTGTCTGATGCGGAACATGATAAGGTGTGTATCTTGGAGATGGTCTTGTTGGCGCACCGTTGTTTGTACCAAGCCCAACAGAAACAATTCCGCCATAAATAATATTGTGAACAAGGGCCACTCCCTGTGTTGCAAGCTTGAGCGCTCTGTCTGACAAGAAGATGTTGTTATCAATTAAAGTTGGTCCGTGGCTAACTTCTACAAACAAATCTTCGCCACAGCCAACCATGCTTTCGTCATTCTGATTATATTCCTTTGGAACGACATTGTTGTAAAAAAGATTCTGAGTAACGCGTGTTCCCTGTGCCTGCCAGTCGAGCCACATTCCGCGGGTACAGTCGTGAATCACATTGCGACGGTAGATGCAGTCAATTGCTGCATGCATTTTAATTCCGCCAATTTCGCAGCCTGCAAGATTCTGTTTGTTGTTTATGTGATGAATATGACAGTCCTCGACCAATGAGAAAACTCCGCCAAGATGACCTACAATTCCAGTCTGTCCGCAGTCGTGAATATTACAGCGGCGGATTATGTGTGAACCGATTGTGGCCTTGCTCCAGCCTTCGCGTTGTGCCTGGCAGATACAGTCGCGTTCTGTTTGAGCGCCGTCCTTGTATTTCCACTTGAGCCACTTATTATCGTTTTGGGGCTGAAGATATTTACCAAGACTGATTCCACTGCACTTTGCTTCAAAAACTTCGCAGTCTTCGATGATCCAGCCCTTTGACCAGTGAGGGCCAATCATTCCTTCCTGGTAGGCTGTAGGAGGTGCCCACTGTGTTGCTGCTTTAGAAACCTTAAAACCGCTCAAAGTAATATAACCGCGGCCTTCTTCCTTTGGATAAAAGCAGGCCTGGCGTGCAGTGATTTCTACATTCTCTTTATTTGGGTCTAAACCCTGGAAATTTGCATAAAAAACAGTCTCATCGGTCTTTTCATCCTGCTGAGCATACCATTTATACACGGAAAACTCGTGGTCCCAAGAAGGAACACTAACTGCGGCGGCCTCAACTTCGTCAACTGACTGCACTTCGTACATAGATTTTCCGTTCAAAAACACATCACCTGTATGGGCAGTCATAAATGCAATAAACCAGTCGCCACTAACAAGCTCTTTGTATGGATTATAGTCCCCAAAAATCTTATTAGAAACGCGCGCAGTATAAACGTTGCCTTTGTATTGCGTCCATCCAGTCAGAGGCTCTGCTCCGGTAATATGAGCCCCAAGAGGTTCGGCAGATTTATAAACAATGCGCTTGTCTTCTGTTCCACCATTTTTAGGATTTACCCATTCACGATAAACACCCGGTGCAACAACAACTTCATCACCGGCAACAGCAATTTCTGCCGCTTCCTGAATAGTTTTAAAAGGCTTTTCACTCGATCCGTCTCCATGAATCTCTACCTTTGAGTTTACATAATATGTCATAATGTCTCCAGATTACACTGTCATGCTGAACTTGTTTCAGCATCTCTTCATTCTGAGATTCCGAAACAAGTTCGGAATGACAAGCTATTTAATATCTTCTTTTACTTCTGCCGGTGGTTGTTCCAATACTTCCGGATCCTGCAGTATGCTCTGGAGCTTTCGGCAGGCCATTGCAAACTGAACACCTTCGGCAATTCGTTCATCCATAACAAGACCAATAGGAATAACCTTGTCAAAAACAATTTCCCCGTGTCGTTTTACAGGGTCATCGCGTGTGTTTCCCATAGCCATAATCATAGAGGTTGTACCAAAGTTGTAAACATGATGGAAAATATAGTTAGTACCAATACTGGCAAGATTTGTAATAGTCATTGTACAGTGGAAAGGGCTGGCATCAATAACTGACTTAGGAAGCCATCCGTGCTTGTCCATCCATTTAATAAAATTAACACCAACACGAGCCAGCCCCGGAATAGAAAGCAGAGTTGCCATAAGCTTATCGGTAGAGTTGGTTTTTCCGGCTCCACGGTTAGTGTTGATATATTCATCCAGAACTTCCTGAACCTGGTAAATGGTCATGTCCGGCTTAAAGTACATCTTGTTCATAGTACCTTCGGTTTCGCCCGGCTTAAGAACAACCATACCGATTGCAATTTCGTTTCTGGCATAAAGAGTTTTATTTACAACAAATCTGTTCAAAAATGGATAGTCCGCAACGGTTCTTATATAAGCCGCAAGAACAACCGCCAGATGGCTAAATGTATATCCTTCATCCTTTTTTCGCCTGATGTATTTTCTGATTGGGTCCTGTTGAACAGTAAGCTCAATCATGTTCATAGAATCGCATCGCTCAACCATGATGTGCGAAATAAGCTTGTACATCGGGTCTATTGTTTTAATTTTTCGTCCGTCTTTACGCATAATCTGTTCCTTATTTTTCTTTTAAACAATTATACCACGGAATTAATGATTTTTTTAAAGATTTTTTGTA
>JAFYDO010000121.1 GCA_017544745.1 Treponema sp.
GGGTGGAAAGGCCCGCACATCACGCCTTAGCTTCCAGGAATTTTTTGGACGCGCAGTAAACGAAAAACGATGGGGTTATCCTGCTGCAGCTTTGCTTGGTTCTATTGACGCACAGGTAGAAAGCGGTTGTGCTTCTATTGGTGGTAAGGACTCTATGAGTGGAACTTTTGAAGATATTAATGTTCCTCACACGCTCGTAAGCTTTGCTGTAAATCATGATGAAGCTAAAAATGTTTTGAGCGGTTCTTTCAAGGTATTTGGAAACCGCATTTATATGGTAAAGGTTCCTTATTCAGACCTGCTTGAGCCTGATTACGAAACCTTCCTTAAAAACTCAGATATACTTTATGAATTAAATCAGAAAGGAATGATTGCCTCTATGTATCCTGTAGGCCCAGGCGGTATTGCAGAAGCAGTTACCAAAATGGCAATGGGAAATATGGTGGGAGCAAAGATTGATGCCACTGACAAGAAGCTGTCAGACCTCTTTATCCCAACCTACGGAAATATTATTGTAGAAGTTCCTTCTGCTTATTATTCTGATTTTGAAAAGGCTGGTTTTGTTGACGGCACTGTAGTTCTGCTTGGATGTACAGACGACAAGCCTATGATTACAATCCGTAACGCAACTCTTGGCGGTGTAACAAATCCTGAGGTTGCAATAAGCCTTTATGACTGTGTAGACAAGTGGGAAGACAAGCTCAAGGAAGTATTCCCTCGTGTAAGCGGTGCTGCGGTTCAGCCGGAGCTTCCTGAATGGGCAACAAGCGTACACAAGTCCCTCAGCGATATCCGCAAGGCTCCTGCTTTTGTTCAGCCTACAGCACATCCAAAGGTACTGCTGCCTGTATTCCCTGGAACAAACTGTGAATACGATATGGCACGCGCCTTTAATCTTGCAGGTGCTGACACAAAGATTCTTGTTCTTCAGAACAGAACTCAGGACCAGTTGACCGAGTCGCTTGAGCTGCTCGCAAAAGAACTTCGTGACGCACAGATTCTTGCCCTTAGCGGTGGATTCTCTTCCGGTGATGAGCCTGACGGTTCTGCCAAGTTTATTGCAAACGTACTTAAGGCCGGCAATATAAGCGAAGAAATTATGAACCTTCTTAAAAAGCGCGACGGTCTTGTAATTGGAATCTGTAACGGCTTCCAGGCTCTTGTAAAAACAGGTCTTGCTGTAACCGGTGAAATCTGCGATATGACACCTGATATGCCAACTCTTACCTATAACAGAATTGGCCGCCACATAAGCCGAATTGTACGCACACGTGTTGTAAGTGCAATGTCTCCTTGGGCTATGCATCCGAGTGTAGTTGATGAAAGAAACCAGCTTATTGCAATTAGCCACGGAGAAGGACGCTTTGTATGTGACGAAGCTACTGCTAAAAAACTGTTTGAAAATGGACAGGTATTTACTCAGTATGTAGACGAGTTTGGACGCCCTGCAATTACAGAGCCTGATAATCCTAACGGCTCTGCTTATGCAATTGAAGGTATTACAAGCCCGGACGGACACGTACTTGGAAAGATGGGACACTCTGAACGCGGAGTAGGCATGGCTTCTTACGGTGCAAGTATGGACCTGTTTAAGAACGTTGGAGGAAACCCTCTTACAAATCCTGTAGAAACCACCTGCCAGAATTTGTTTGCAGCGGGAGTTTCATACTTTAAATAGACCCTGAAACAAGTTCAGGGTGACGGAAAACATATGAAAAAACTTACTTTATTATTTACTGTCGTTCTCGCAGCAACACTTTTTGTTTCCTGCGGCAGCAAGGCGCTTAAGGATGACTACGGCTGTTTTGTAAATTACGAGGATGCGCTCAAAAACGCACAGAAAAAAAAGCAGCCTCTTTTGGTTTTCTTTACTTCGCAGGGAGACGACGAGCAGAGTACACAGGTTGTTCAGGATATTTTTGGCAACAGCGATTTTACTGCAAAGATTCTCAAAAACTATTCTGTGCTTCATGTAGATTTTTCGGAAAACGCTTTTTCTAAAACACTCGCGCCGGATAATCCTACTGCAGAACAGCAGAAGCTTGCAAATGCATATACAACAATCATGCAGAATAACTATCAGCTTGTAATGCTTTTTAATGTAGATGCAATGCCTGCATTTTTCCTTTGTACAAAAGAAGGTTATGTGGTAACTCCTTTAGAAGCCGAGGATGACATTACTTCTATGGAACAGCTTACTGCTGCTTTGGAAGAAGTTACACCGGAATACGAGCTTTTTGAGCAGATGGTAAAGGATACAACAAAGGGTTCTGCTTCTTCTAAGGTAGAAGCAATTGACGGACTTTACAGAATTACAAATCCTCAGTACAGAACCTTCCTTTTGCCATTGGTACAGAAGGTTCCGGAGTTAGACAAAACTAACGAAACCGGTCTTGTTGGAAAATACATTGTTGCAACTGCCGAAGCAAAGGCTCTTTCTGCTTATTCACAGGGTGATGTAGAAACTGCAATTGCTCAGTATCTTAGTGCTGCAGACAATGATTTTGTTAAAGCAGAAGACAAGCAGGAATGCTTTTATACAGCCGCTTATCTTTCGGCTTACGGCGGTTCCGAAGATTATCAGGGAATATTGACATATCTGCAGACTGCCTATGACCTGGCTCCTTCTTCGGACAAGGCTCCTGCAATTAAAGATGCAATAGATTATTTCCAGCTCATTATTGATAATATGAGTGCATCTATAAGCAATTCAATTTCTGATTCGATTAATAATTTATTGAATGAGGTAGACGCTAAATAAGCTGATGGAAGATATACCCTCGTATCTGTTTATAATTGCCCTGGCTCTGATTATTCTTTCCATGCTGTTTTCGATTTCGGAAAGCGCGTTTCTTGGAATGAACAAGCTGCGCCTTAGGATTTTGCGTAAAAACAAAAACAGGCGTGCTGTTAGGGCGGGCAAGCTCCTGGACAACAAAGAGCAGCTTATAAATACAATCCTCATTTCAAACGACCTTGTAAATATTTTTCTTTCGGCAATTTTAACTTCTATTGCACTTTCGCTTTTTGGGCAAAAAGGAGTTACAATTGCAACCTTTACTGCAACAGTTCTTCTGCTTATCTTTGGAGAAATTACTCCTAAAACAATTGCTACCCGTTGTCCCGATCCTATTGCTTACGGGCTAAGCGGCTTTGTAAGTATTTTTGTAAAGCTCATGTACCCCCTGGTTTTTATAATTACTGCTTTTGCACAGGGAGTGCTGCGTCTTTTTGGAATAAAGCCAGACAAGCATAAAAAGTCCTATACAGAAGAAGAAATCAAAACCTTTTTTGAAATGAGCAGTGAGTCCGGAATTATTGAAGAAGACGAAAATCGTTTTATGAACCAGATTTTTAAGTTCAGTGATCTTGAGGCTCAGGATATAATGGTGCCTCGTACAAGGATTCGCGCTGTTCCTCATGATGCAAGCTATCGCGATATTATTGAACTTTCACAGCGTCTTGGTTTTACAAGATTCCCGGTTTATAGAAAATCCATAGATGATATTGTAGGAATTATCTACCTCAAGGACATGATAAAATATAAAAGCTGCCCGCAGGATTTTAAGCTTAGTGCTGTTATGCGTCCGCCTCTTTTTATTCTTGGAACCAAAACCATGTCTTCTGTACAGCAGATGATGTTTGAAAGTCATCAGTCTATTGCAATTATTGTTGATGAATATTCGGGCACCGACGGAATTGTTACCGAAAAAGATATTTCGCGCGAGATTTTTGCAATGCCGGGTGATGATTCTTTGCGCGGTAAGGTTTTTGATTTTGACAATGTAGAAGACAAACGCAATTTTGAAATAAACGGTTCTGTGCTCCTGCGGGTTTTAAGCGAAGACCTTAAGATTCCGCTTACATCAACAGTAAACGAAACAATAGGCGGCTGGGTAACCGAGCAGTTAAACCGCATGCCTGTTAGTGGCGATTTTGTAGAATACGAAGGCTGGGTTTTTGAAGTAAAAAAGATTCAGGCTCACAGAATAGAACGAATGAGAATCTACCGTGAAGCAAAAACAGACGGTGAGGAGGCAGAAGAATGAACATAACAGTTTCTGACCTCATCCAGCTTGCAGTAATTTTTATTCTCATCTGGTTTGTAGGATTTTTTACTTCTTCCGAAACAGCTTATATTTCTCTTAGCCGTGTAAAACTGCGCCGAATGCAGGACGAAGGAAAAAAGCGTGCGCATACTGTTGCAAAGCTCAAGACAAACATGCCGCGACTTTTGACCACAGTTTTAATTGGAACAAACTTTTTGAATGCACTTATTTCGGCGCTTGCAACTGCACTGGTTGTAAAGGTGTGGGGTGGTGGAGGAGTTGGTCTTCCAACTCTTGCAACTGCTTTTGTAATTACAACCTTTGGTCAGATTATTCCAAAAACAATTGCAGGACGAAACCCGGAAAAAAAATGTCTTTCTGGCGCGGGCAGACTGTTGGCTCTGGAATATGTTTTGTTCCCTGTTGTATTTTTGTTTGAACGCCTGTCGCACGGTGCGGTTTGGCTCGTAGAAAAAATCATAAAGCCACGCGA
>JAFYDO010000001.1 GCA_017544745.1 Treponema sp.
ACTCTATTTGTGGCTGCCGCAAGTTGCGGCAGGAAGATAGTTCCTTTACCACAAATAGCGTCTAGCGCATTAATGCGCGGTTTTGACCACGGCATCGTGACCGGGAGCCATTATGATTAAATTTATGATGCGTTTGCCATATATATGTCTTCTTATTGTATTGACCATTGTTCATGCTTTTAATATAATATTGGTGATCCTTGGAAGCCTTAAATGGGGCTTTCCTTTGTCCATAAGGAGGAATAAAAGTTTTCTGGCGTGCATGTCGGGTGGCTTTTGTTGTACAGTCTTTAATCGTCGATTAGGGGATGTATTACTATCCTCCGGAATATTATTCTAGGAGATACTTATGAAAAAGTATGAACTCATGGCTATTTTTCCACTTGAGGAAGAAAAGTCAAAAAAAGGTGCCGAAGATGTAAAAGGCACTCTCACCAAATTCGGTGCGGAAATCACAGAAGAAAAACCTTTTGGAGACCGCGACCTTACTTACGAAATCAAAAAACAGAAACGCGGACGCTTTATTTTGTTCACAATCAAAATTAATCCGGACAAGATTGCTGAAATTGACAAAGAATTCAAGATCAACATGAATCTTTTGAAATACCAGTTTGTTCGCATCGACGAAAAATAATTAAAACGCCAGGGTACGCGTAAGGAGCTTATATGACAGATTTGAATCATGTTGTTCTTATTGGACGTCTTACAAGGGATTTAGGAGCTGATGAAAGAAGCTTTGCCTATTTACCAACCGGACAGGCTAGAGCAAATATTAGTATTGCTGTCAATAGAAGCAAGAAAACCGGTGACACCTGGGGCGATGAAGTAAATTATTTTGATGTTACAATTTTTGGGAAAACAGCAGAAAACCTTAAACCGTATCTTTTAAAAGGCAAGCAGATTGCTATTGACGGATACTTAAAGCAGGATCGCTGGGAAAAAGATGGTCAGAATCACAGTAAAGTTATTATTATTGCAAATAATGTTCAGCTTTTGGGCGGCAAAAATGATGGTTCTGGTTCCGGTTCAGCTCCTTCTGGAGCTCCAAAGTTCCAGCCTAATGCAGGTGCTTCAAACGAAGGTTATTCGGGTGGATATCAGTCCGAATCCTTTGGCGAAACAGGAAGCGATTTCCCTGAGGATATCCCATTCTAGGGATTAATTACAGAAATTACACAGGAGATTTAGAATATGTCTGAAGAAAATCAGGTAATTGAAGAAAAACAGGAAGAATTGTCACAGGAAGCTCAGATGGAGCAGGTGACAGTAGAAAATGAAGGTCGTGACGATGACCGCGACGGACGTGCCAAGGGAAAAACATATTTCCGCAAGAAGGTATGCCGTTTCTGTGCTAACAAAGCAAAGATTGACTACAAGGATGCAGATGTACTGCGCCGCTATATGACAGAAAGAGGTAAGATTCTTCCTCGCCGTATTACAGGTACTTGTGCAAAGCACCAGCGCGAAGTTGCAAAAGCTATCAAACGCGCTCGTTCAATCAGCCTTTTGCCATTTGTTGCAGATTAATTTGTACTTAATACACCAGTTTATACTCCGAACTGGATGTTAAAAAAAATACAGGAGCTTGGAGAACTTAAATGAAAGTAATTCTTAACGTAGACGTTAAATCACTTGGAGAAGAGGGAGACGTAAAGAACGTTGCTAACGGATATGCACGCAACTTCCTTCTTCCACGTAACCTGGCTGTTCCTTATAATGAGGCAACAGTATTGATGTTCGAAGCACGCAAAGCAGAAATTGAAGCACGCAAGGAACAGAAGAGAAAGGATTCTGCAAGTCTTAAGGAAAAGCTTGAGGCTGCTAATGTAGAAGTAGTAATGCCAGCAGGAGCTAACGGAAAGCTTTACGGAGCTGTTTCTGCTCACGTAATCGTAGAAGCTCTTAACAAGCTTGGCTTTGATGTTGAACGCAAGAAGGTTGAACTTCCAGGCGCTGCAATCAAGTCTGTTGGTACATACAAAGTTATCATTAAGCTTTACGAAGCTCAGACAGCAGAAATTCATGTTGTTGTAAAAGCACAGAATGTAGAAGCTCCAGCAGATGAGAAACCTGCTAAGGGCAAAAAAGAAAAGGCAGAAAAGCCTGCTGAAAAACCAGCTGAAGAAGCTTCCCCAGCTGCAGAAGAAGCTCCAGCTGAAGCACCAGCAGAGGAAGCTGCAACAGAAGAAAAAGCAGAATAATTTAGTTTCTGTTTTTTTGAACATTAAAAGGGTTGTCTCATAGCAGACAGCCCTTTTTTTTCCATGGAGGGTAGGTATATGGAAGTTATAAAAAGCGAATTGGAAAAGCGAACTCAACCTCACAATATTGAAGCAGAACAGGCAGTATTGGGAGGACTTTTAACAGACTGGAGTGCAATGGCCGAAATTGTTACAACCTTAAGACCAGACCGCTTTTATTCAATTCAAAATCAGATTATTTACGATGCGCTGCTCAAGCTTTACACAAAAAGCGTAAGAGGCGATACTATTTCCCTCATCGATATACTTACCAAAGAAGGAAAACTCGAACAGGCAGGCGGTCCGGCATATATTGCATCTCTTACCCAGATGGTACCTTCGGCCGCAAACATTCAAAACTACGCAAACATCATTTTAGACTGTTCTACACGACGCGAACTTATGAAGCTTGCAATTGAACTTAGAGACCAGGCTTCTACACAAACAGGAAACGACAGTACAACTCTGCTTGATATGGCAGAGCAAAAAATCTTTGCACTTTCTGAACGCAACGAAACTACAGAAGTTCAGGATATGCAGAAAATCATTATCGAAGACATTAATATTATTGAAAATCACTATAAACACAAGGGTAATTTACCGGGAATCCCAACCGGAATTGCCAAAATTGACCAGTGGACAAGTGGACTGCAAAAGTCAGAACTCATTATTATTGGTGCACGACCTTCTATTGGTAAAACAGCCCTTGCACTTTCTATGATGAGGCACATCATTCTTAATCCTAAAGGACCAATTCCGTGCGGCTTCTTTTCTCTGGAAATGCCGTATCAGTCAATTGGTATGCGCCTTCTTTCCATGGAATCGGGCGTAGACATGGGACGAATGAGATCCGGTATGCTCCAGACAAAGAACTTCCAGGCAATTCAGAATGCTGCAGGAAGATTATATGATGCTCCGCTGTTTACAGTAGATACTCCAAATATGCGTTTGCTTGATCTTAGGGCCATGGCAAGACGTATGGTTGTAAATCATCATGTTCAGATTATCTTTATTGACTATATCGGTTTAATTACAACAGAAAATGCTAATGCACCTGTGTATGAACAGGTTTCAGAAATCTCTAAATCTCTTAAAGCACTTGCGCGTGAGCTTGAAATACCTATTGTTGCTTTGTGTCAGGTTGCTCGTGATGCAGAAGGAAAGGAACCAAACCTTGCACAGTTACGTGGTTCAGGTTCTATTGAACAGGATGCCGACGTTGTTATGTTTATTGATCGCGATCGCCCAAAAGAAGAATCGGACCATCCACAGGATGCAAAAATAATTCTTGCTAAGCAGCGAAACGGTCCGACTGGAGTTGCAGACATTTTGTTTATGCCTACAACATCTATGTTTGTTAATAAGGCTCAGGAATAATGTCATCCCCGGACTAAATCATACTAGACGTCATCCCCGGACTTGATCCGGGGATCTTTTTATCTAAAGAAAATAATCAATAGCTGAGAAACAAGTACAACTGCAACAAGTGCAATAGGGTAAGTAGAAGCATATGCACCTGCTACCTTTTCTGTTTTTGCAGTTCCAATCAAAGTTCCAAGAGCTGGAGTAGATGTCATACCACCACAGATAGAACCAAGGTTGTTAAGAAGATTGAGCTTGAGTGCGTACTTTGCAAAGATAAATCCGATTATCATTGGAAGCAGAGTCATGATGATTCCGTAGATAAAGTATACCCATTCAAAGTATTTAACAAAGCTTGCACCACCTGCAACACCGGCACCAATCAAAAAGAGCATAAGACCAAGCTCGCGGAAAACCTTGAGAGTTGCTTCTTCAGGCATAATCTTGATTTTTCCGATTTTCTGGAAGTGTCCGAATATAAGAGCTAAGATAAGACATCCGCCTGTTGTTGTAAGAGAGAAGTTACCAAACTTAAATGAACCAACTAAGATTCCAAGAAGTGCTACTACAGAGAAAGGACAGAAACCAAGAGGATCAAGCTGGAGCTCTGTACCTGTAAGCTTGCTTGGAGCTTCTGGAGCAGATTCACTAAGCTTTGTGCGTTCTGCATCCATGTCTGCTTTTTCAAACTTTGGAACAAGCTGAACAAAAAGAACTACACCAACTACACCAAAGAGGTAGGCAATTCCGTGTCCTACAGCAACAATGTCTTCCAGCTGGTTAGCAGTAAAGAGTGCAGAATCTGTTACAGTTGCCTTTGCTGCAGAGAAGGCTGGAGTAGAAGTAAGAGATCCGGAAAGAAGTCCTACGAGCATTGCGCTTACTTCTTCGAGCGGGCGGTCAAAAACCTTGTAGTCAAACCAGATACAGGCTGCACAGCTAAGACCACCGATTATAATAATCATAAGACCAAGAAGAATGTAAGACTTAAAGTTTTTCTTAAGGTCACCAAAGAAGCTTGGACCTGCAATAAAACCAACGGAGGTTACAAAAAGAATGAGACCAAGATTTTCTACAATCTTGAGCGCATTTGATACATAAGTTGTGTCACCAACCTTAAGCTGATTTGCAAGCGGTG
>JAFYDO010000018.1 GCA_017544745.1 Treponema sp.
GCGAAAACCCAGTGGTGGGAAAGAATCATCAAGACCCAGAACAAAAACTCCACGAGCCTTGAGTGCTTCTACTGCATTTACAGGTGTGGAATCTGTCTTTTTCTTACAACCTGTAAAGGCCAAACCTGATACTGCAACAAGTACTGCTGCAAAAATCATTGCTGTTTTTTTCATTTTGTAAAACCTCGATTTTCTCTTATGAGAAATTTTCAAATATTTTATCCCAGTCATCGCTGTCTGATTTCTTTGATGACAGAGTATTTTCCTTGATACAGTTCTGCAGTGCTGCAATTTGAATCTGTACTGCACCGGCAGCCGGTCCACCTGTAATTGAGCGGCTTTCTACACATTTTTGAGGAGTAATAAAATCGTATATATCCTTTTTAAAAAGCGGACTTGCTTTCTGGTATTCTGTAAAATCAAGCTCTTCCAGTCTGCAGTTTTTTTCTATTGCAAGACGAACCAGACCGGCAGAAACTCCGTGTGCAGTTCGGAATGGAAGCTGCTTTCGCACAAGATAATCTGCAACATCTGTGGCATTAAGATAACCACCGTCGCAGGCGGCAGCCATAGCCTTTTTATTCCAGGTAGCAGTTTTTACCATCTGAGTAAAAATGCGTACTCCAGAAATTACTGTATCATAAGCGTCAAAGAAGCTTGATTTATCTTCCTGCATGTCGCGGTCGTATGAAAGAGGAAGCCCCTTCATCATTGTAAACAAAGCTACCATATCGCCGTAAACACGTCCGGTCTTTCCACGGATAAGCTCTGCAAAATCAGGATTCTTTTTTTGCGGCATAATGGAGCTTCCTGTACTCCATTTTTCGCTCAGCTCCACAAAACCAAACTCTACGGTTGACCAAAGGACGATTTCTTCACAGGCACGGGAAAGATGCATCTGCACAAGAGAAAGGTCAGAAGCAACCTCAAGATAATAGTCACGGTCACTTACAGTATCCAAAGAATTTGCAGTTACACCGGCAAAGCCAAGAAGACCTGCTTCGTATTCGCGGTTCAAAGGAAGCCCGCTTGTTGCAAGAGCTCCTGAACCAATTGGAGACAGGTCTACTCTTTTATAGGCATCTGTCAGGCGTTCTACGTCGCGTGCAAACATTTGAGCCCAGGCACATACATGATGTGCAAGAGTAACAGGCTGTGCGTGCTGCATATGAGTAAAGCCGGGTATAAGAGTCTGTGTATTTTTTGAAGCAATTGTTGCAAGAGTTTTTATAAGTGCAAGAAGTTCTTTTTTAAGTGCAATAATCTGATGGCGGAGGTAAAGGCGCTCATCCAGTGCAATCTGGTCATTGCGGCTGCGTCCTGTATGAACCTTTTTTCCACTCTCGCCTACACGGTCGGTCAAAGTTGCTTCTATAAAAGAGTGAATATCTTCGGCACTAAGGTCTACGGTAAAAGGTTTTCCGCTTTTGTCCGTTCCACGCAAAAGATCTGTCTTAATAGAAAGCAGCCCGTCTATAATCTGTTTTTCTTCTGTTTTGGAAATGAGCTTCTGGCGGCCCAGCATTTTTGCATGGGCAATACTTCCTTCTATATCAACCATTGCCATGCGCATATCGTCTTTGATTGAAGTTTCAAATTTTACTGCATCAGCATCAGGGCCTTCCTTAAAGCGTCCATGCCACAATGCCGCGTGATTGTCTTTTGTGATTGTTCCGTGTGTAGACATACAAATATTATATATGAATATAAGATGAGTTTCAATTGTAATATTTATGTATAAGGAAAAATGCTTGCGCAGAGAAGGTACTCGTCCAGCTGAAGAAACCTGTCCGAGCACCTTCTCTGCTCCGCATTTTTCAAATAACATTATAAAAACTTATGTTATAATCTGTCGCGAGGGAACAAAACGGAGGGCAAAATGACTCTGTCTGTTGATGCCGCGCAGCGGCAGTCAATAGTTCCATTGCAACAGACAGCGTCAAGCGCGATATCGCGCGCTTTTGACCTCCGTTTTGTGACCGGGAGACAGCCTTATAAAAAGTTTTTTTTA
>JAFYDO010000002.1 GCA_017544745.1 Treponema sp.
AGGCGGCAGCCGGTTTCTTTTACAAGGTCTTTTTTCATCTGGGTAACAAGGCCTTCTACAAGTCCTTTATAACCAAGAACAATACCGCTTTGTACTGCAACTACAGTGTTTTTACCAAGGCTGGTAGGCGGAATATCAAGCGGAATGGCCGGTATCTGCGCAGTATTTGCAAAAAGTGAATTAAATGCAGTGCGTATTCCGGGTGCAATTGCAACACCTGCAATATTTGCATTAGCGTCAATGGCTGTAAACGAAAGGGCTGTTCCAAAATCTGCAATTATGCACGGGCATTTATAGCGGCACCAGGCTTCCAGTGCGTCGCAGTAAAGGTCGGTACCAATTTCGTGCACGGCAGTCTCCGGCAGCTTAATAGGGAGCTTGCTGTAGATTTCGGGGCCGATTATAAGTGGTTTTTTACCATAAATATGCTGGCTTACAACAACAAAAGGTCCAATTAAAGCCGGAACTACGCTGCTAAGCACAACCTTCTGAATGCTTGTAAAGTCAATATTTGCATCACGGAAAAGCGGGCGCAAAAGAGAAAAATATTCGTCTCCTGTGCGCTTAAGGTCTGTAGAAATGCGCCATTCCTGCAAAAGCTTGTCGCCGTCAAAAAGAGCAGTTTTAATGTTTGTGTTTCCGATGTCAAAAATGAGTGTCATTTTATAACTAATTCCCCGTCCTTAAACTGAGCAAACTTTGTATAGCCCTGTTTTTCGAGCATATCAAACATCGGGCCCATCTTTTTGGCTTTGTGAAGGACTGCAACGCTGTAGTCAGCACGGAGTTTTTCTGCGGCAGCAAGTACAGCCGGAAATTCTGTCTGTTCATCATAAAGCAGGGCGCATTTTTCCTTTGCTCCCGGAATCTTATAGTTCTGGTCCAGAAGAATTGCACAGATTCGTTCAAAACCAATTGAAAATCCTACTGCCGGGACCGGCTGTCCAATAAACTTGCCTATAAGATTGTCATAGCGTCCGCCACCACCAACAGCACCACCAAAGGCAGGACTTGCAAGTTCAAAAACAATTCCTGTGTAGTAGCCTTGCCCGCGGACAAGACTTGGAGTGTATTTAATCTGATATTTTCCGCCGCTAACTTTTTCTACAGTGGAAATAACATATTTCAAATCATCTGCAATAGAAGCGTCTGCACATTTTGCTGCAACATCATCAATACTAATCTGTGAACCGCTGGCAGCCTGTACAAATTCTGTAAGTGCTTTTACTGCGGCTGGTGGCATCTGCTTTTCTGTAAGCTCGGTCTGAACACCTTCTGCACCAATTTTATCCATTTTATCAAAGGTAATGCACACAGAATCCAGAGTTTCCGGTGCGAAACCCATATTCTGGAGCATTGCACGTAAGATTCGGCGGTCATTAATATTGATTGCAAAATCTGTAAAGTTTATGTTCATAAGAGCGCGGGCAGTAACATCAATGAGCTCTACCTCGGCATTTACAGACGGGTCTCCAAGAATATCAATATCACACTGAACAAATTCGCGGCTGCGGCCTTTCTGAGGGCGTTCTGCACGGAAAACTCTGTCTGTCTGAATTACTTTAAAAGGAAACTGGAGTTCATTTTTATTAGCTGCAAAAAATCTTGTAAGGGGGAGTGTAAGGTCATAACGAAGTCCCATATCAGAAAGTGATTTTTCGTCTACGGGATTTGTATTAAGGGCTGCTTCGAGCTTGTCGCCCCTTTTAAGAACCTTGAAAATAAGATTAAGGTTGTCGCCTCCATCAGATTTATCAAGGTTCTCTGCGTCTTCCAGCATTGGGGTAGAAATGCGTTCAAAACCACATGCACGGTAAGTTTCTAAAATCTTGCCCTGCACGTAGTCGCGCAGCCTCTGTTCTGCCGGTAAAATATCCTTCATGCCTTTTAAAGCGTTAATTTTCATAAGTACCTCATAAGGTCCCTTCGACAGGCTCAGGGACCACACAACCATAATAATGAAAATCAGGGTATTTTACAATCGGCGACTTTCTTTATATTGCTGCAAATCCGTTTTCAAGGTCGGCAATGATATCATCAATGTGCTCTGTACCAATTGAAAGGCGGATTGTATTCTGTGCAATTCCCTGATCTGCAAGCTCTGCATCACTAAGCTGTGAGTGAGTTGTACTAGCAGGATGAATTACCAGAGACTTAACATCTGCAACGTTTGCAAGAAGGCTGAAAATCTTAAGGTTATCAATGAACTTCCAGGCTTCGTCGCGTCCACCTTTGATGTTGAATGTAAAGATTGAAGCACCACCGTTAGGGAAGTATTTCTGATACAAGGCATGATCCGGATGATCTGCGAGGGAAGGGTGATTTACCTTTTCTACCTTAGGATTATTCTTAAGGAATTCTACAACCTTCTTTGTGTTTTCTGCATGGCGTTCAAGACGCAGGCTCAAGGTTTCTACACCTTGGAGCAAAAGGAATGCGTTGAATGGACTGATTGTTGCACCTGTATCGCGAAGCAGAATTGCACGGATATAAGTTACAAATGCAGCAGGTCCAACAACATCATAGAAGCTTACTCCATGATAGCTTGGGTTAGGAGCGGCAATCTGCGGATAGTTACCGCTAGCCTTCCAATTGAACTTACCGCTTTCTACGATAATACCACCGAGTGTTGTACCGTGACCGCCAAGGAACTTTGTTGCAGAGTGAACTACAATATCTGCTCCGTGTTCAATTGGACGGATAAGGTATGGTGTACCAAAAGTGTTGTCAACTACAACAGGAAGTCCGTGCTTGTGTGCAATAGCTGCAATTGCATCGATATCCGGAATATCACTGTTTGGATTTCCAAGAGTTTCGAGGTAGATTGCGCGTGTTTTTTCTGTAATTGCACCTTCTACTTCTGCAAGGTTGTGAGCATCAACAAAGGTTGTGCTTATTCCATACTGTGGAAGTGTGTGTGCAAGCAGGTTGTAGCTACCGCCGTAGATTGTCTTCTGGGCAACAATGTGTCCGCCATTTGCAGCAAGAGCTTCGATTGTATAAGAAATTGCTGCGGCACCAGAAGCAAGTGCCAAAGCTGCAGAACCACCTTCAAGTGCTGCAACGCGTTTTTCCAATACGTCCTGTGTAGAGTTTGTAAGACGTCCGTAAATGTTTCCTGTATCTGCAAGACCAAAGCGGTCTGCTGCATGCTTTGAATTATGGAATACATAAGATGTAGTCTGATAGATTGGTACTGCGCGGCTGTCTGTTGCAGGGTCAGCCTGTTCCTGTCCAACGTGTAACTGTAATGTTTCGAATTTATATGACATAATTTTATTCTCCTATAATATTTATTTGTTTTGTGAAAGTGAACAGCAGCTACACATGACCCCGTTACGGAAATTTTCTCTAACTAATTTTTCAAAATAAAATTTCATATGCACCTCCTGTTTTATTTGAAAAACCTATTAAATAACTAGGTTATAATTTATTTATACAACGAATTACCTACTATGTCAATAGGTTTTATGAAAAAAAATTATTTTTTTTTATGTTGAAATCCACGCGCAATAATACTAAAATAGAACAAAACAAAAAATACAGAAGGTTTACAATGAAAAACATTCAGAATAAGTGGCTCCGTGGTGCTATTCCGGCGCTGCTGCTTCACTGCAGTATTGGTACTGTATACTGCTGGTCTATTTTCAGTCAGGAAATTGCTAACTACATCGGCTTTTCAAAGGGTGCTGTAGAATGGGCATTCAGCTTTGCAATTTTCTTCTTGGGCATGTCAGCTGCCTTCCTTGGCGGTCTTGTAGAAAAGAACATCCATAAGTCATCCCTCATCGCATCAATCACATTTGCTTTGGGTATGGCAGGAACAGGCTTCTTTATCTGGTACGGTGGCAAATGCTTACAGGCTGGTCAGCCAAGCGTACTCGCTCTTGTTGGAATCTACATCAGCTACGGCTTTATTATGGGTATTGGTCTTGGTACTGGTTATCTTTCACCAGTTAAAACTTTAATGCTCTGGTTCCAGGATAAAAAAGGTCTTGCAACCGGTCTTGCAGTTGCAGGTTTTGGTGCAGCAAAAGCTATTGCTTCTCCTATTATGCAGGGAATGCTCGACAACATGGGACCAACCGGTATTTACAAGATGTTCTACATCCTCGCCGGTGTTTACTTTGTAATGATGTTTGTAGGCCACCTTATTCTTGCTAAACCGGAAGGCTGGGTTGAACCTCAGAAAAAATCAAAGGAAGAGGGAATTATTGCAACCCTCAAGACAGAACCAATTACTTCTTACATTGGTATCTGGCTTATGTTCTATATCAACATCACTTGTGGTCTTGCAATTATCAGTCAGGAAAAAATGATTGTTAAGTGTGTAGGCCTTGGTGCTTCTGCAGGTCTTATTTCTACAATTTCTGCTTTGTTCAATGCAGGTGGTCGTCTTGGATTCTCTGCCTGGGCAGACAAGATGAAGGACCGCAATACAATCTACAAAATGATTTTTGCACTTTCTATTATTTCTACACTCATTGTTTTGTTCACAAAGGGAATTGCAAATGGAGCCGGAAACGTTCTCCTTATCATCTTTGTACTTGCTTTAATCTTCATTGTAAACGCAGGCTACGGTGGCGGTTTCTCTAACGTACCGACACTTCTTTCTGATCACTATGGTATGGGTAACATTTCTGCAATCCACGGAATTACACTTTCTGCATGGGCTTTTGCAGGACTTACCGGAAACCAGATGGCTTCTTACATCGTAAAGCACACAGGTGCCTTTATTGATGTTCACGGAGTTCAGGCCAACCCAACCGGTTACCAGAACGTTCTTATCGTAACAACAATCTTGTACGCTGTTGCAATGTGCCTCTGTCTCTTCCTGGTTAGACCTATGAAGAAGAAACTGGCAGAAGGTAAATAATATAAATATTATCTATAATAAATACATTGAAAAAGCGGAGCGAAGGTTCTGACTTTGCGTCGCATAGTACGCTGGAAGTTTCTGGCTGCTGAAAGCAGGCAGAAACTTTTTTATAATTTCCTTACAGCGTACTCGGCAGAGCAAAGGCAGGTTCTTCGCGGGAGCTTTTTCTATTATGATTTTTATGACTTATACTGATTTAAATTTACCTTCTGCCGGAGACACCGTTGTTGTTGGTCTTAGCGGCGGGGTAGATTCCACCCTTACAGCATATATGCTCAAATCCCGCGGTTGCAAAGTAATTGGTGTTACTATGTCACTGTGGGATGATTCATTTCCTGTTTTGCGTGATGAAAACGGACAGCCAAAGGCTTTAAAAGATGCCTGCTTTGGTCCCGGAGAAGCCGACGACATAGAAGAATGCGAACGCTTCTGCAAAAAATACGATATTGAATATCACGTAATTGACGTAAAAGAAAAATACAAAAAAGAAGTAATCGAATATTTTAAGGCAGAGTACAGGGCAGGGCGAACTCCTAATCCTTGTATCCGCTGCAACCGCATGATTAAGTTTGGCGCTCTTATGCAAGGGGTCCGCGAGCTTGGAATTGATTTTGATTATTTTTGTACCGGTCACTATGCAAAGGTTGTTCGGCCGGACGAAGGACTTTTTGGAACAGACATCCGTCCTGCAATGATTGCTGGTGCCGCAGATGTTTCTAAGGACCAGACTTATTTTATTTACCGTGTTCCAAGCGAAGTACTGGAGAAGGTTCGTTTTCCTCTTGCTCTTATGAAAAAGGAAGAAGTATTTAAGCTTGCGCGCGAGCTTGGACTGGAAGCTGCTGAGCGAGATGAAAGCCAGGACTTTGTAAGTGCAGAATATTTTGATTTACTGTTTGCAGATGTTCCATCAAAGCCAGGTGATATAATTGACCTTGACGGCCACGTAATCGGACACCACCGCGGTATTGAACATTACACGATCGGTCAGCGACGCGGTCTTGATGTTGCAGTAGGATATCCGGTTTATGTTCATTCAATTGACGCAAAAAATAATGTGGTAGTACTCGCCCCTAATGCAGCCCTTGATTCAGCGGGACTTCTTGCAGACGATTTTGTATGGGCGGGTGGTGCAGAACCTCCGGACGGCTTTAAGGCTATGGTAAAAATCCGTCTTGCAAGTAAACAGGTTCCGGCAACTATCGAGCGCTATACTCCTGCATCCGATGACGATTACAACTATCACGGCCAGGTTTGGAAGGTAACTTTTGAAAATCCACAACGCGCCATTGCACCAGGCCAGTCTGTAGTGCTTTACGAAGACGGTGTGATTGTCGGTGGTGGTGTAATAAGTAAGTCAATCAGATAAGGCTAACTATTGACACAATCACAAAAAATAACTATATTATAAGTACATTTTTAATATAACTATTATAAATGGATTCGGTGCTCCCGAGTCCATTTTTTTTACCAGAGGCTTATGGATTACATACCTTATAGCAAAATTAAGTATTACGATGAGTGCGCACCGCTCGTAGAAGGAATGGGCTACAAACTAGTAGACCTTAAAATTGTTCCTGCAAAAACAATCACAAAGATTTCTGCAATCATTACAGGAACAGATCCGGCACAAAACATTGGTGTTAATGACTGTGCAAAGGTTCACCGCGTTCTTCTTGCAAGACTTGAAGCACTTCTTGGAACAGAAGAAACAACCATGGAGCTTACATCTCCGGGAATCGAACACAATATCAAAAATGCAGCAGAGTTCGGCGTATTTACGGGTCGCGAAGTTCGTGTATGGGACAAAACTGTAAACGACTGGGTTGGCGGAACAATCTCTTCCGCAGACAATAAAAGCGTTACCCTCAAAACAGAAGATGGTAGCGAAAAAACAATAACTTTTGAAAATATAGCAAAAGCTAAATTTGTATATAATATATAAAACAATATTAAGGAGTTTTTTATGTCAGAAATGGCAGAGGCAATTCGCCAGTTAATTCAGGAAAAAGGTTATTCCGAGGATTCGGTAAAGCAGACAATTGAAAAGGCACTTAAGGCTGCATATAAACGTACCTATGGAACCGATGAAAACGCAATCGTAAAATTTGCAGATGATATGTCGGATGTTTCCATTTATTCACGCAAGGTAGTTGTAGACGGTGTTTACGACCCGGTACGCGAGTACGAGCTTGAAGATGCTAAAAAGCTTAGTGAAGATCTGGAAGAGGGTGACGAAATTGACCTTCTTGAAGATCCAAAATCCTTTGACCGTTCTGCCGTAGCTACAGGTAAGCAGACTGCACACCAGGGCTTGAACGAAACATTTAAAGATTCCCTTTACAATGAATATAAAGACAAGGTTGGAGAAATCATCATCGGTTATTACCAGCGTGAACGCAACGGCAACATTTACGTTGACCTTGGAAACGGCGGTAAGCTCGAAGGTGTTCTCCCTGTAAAGTATCAGTCAAAGCTCGAATTCTACGAAAAGAATGACCGCATTAAGGCTCTTATTCACGAAGTAAAAAAGACTTCTACAGGACTTCAGCTCATTCTTTCACGCAGTGACCCTCGTCTTGTAAGCTCAATCTTGGAAAAAGAAGTTCCTGAAATTGCAGATGGAACTGTAGAAATTACAAAGATTGTGCGCGATGCAGGCTACCGCACAAAGATTGCCGTTTATTCAAAGCGCGAAGAAGTAGATCCTGTTGGAGCTTGTGTTGGTCTTAAGGGTATTCGTATTCAGAATGTAATCCGCGAGCTTTTGAACGAAAAGATTGATGTACTCCGCTGGGATCCGGATCCTGTTGAGTTTATTAAAAATGCACTGTCACCTGCTCAGGTAAACCGTGTTCTTATTATGGATGCAGACAAGAGACAGGCACTTGCAATTGTAGAAGAAAGTCAGTTCTCATTGGCAATTGGACGCCAGGGACAGAACGTTCGCCTTGCAAACCGCTTGTGCGACTGGAACATTGACGTTAAGACTGTTGAACAGGCTGCCGAGCTTGATCTTTCTTCTTTCAGTACAGTACAGAATGCTCATGCTCTGTTTAATGATGAAGTTGCAGAAGAAAGCTACGATGAAATTACAACAGTTGCAGAACTTCCTGGAGTTGATGAAAGAATTGCCGGACTTCTTAAAGAAAACGGAATTGAAGAGATTCAGGATTTTGTTGAAGCCTACGATGAAAACAGAATTAATATTGAAGGCGTAACAAAAGAAGATTTGGATGCTGTGAACGAACTTATCAATCAGAATGTTGAGTTTGTTGAAGAAGATGAAAACGCAGAGGAAGTTGAACAGACTCAGGGAGACGAAGCCGCTGACGAAACACAGGAAGAACAGGCTGATGAAGAAGAAGCTGAATACTTCTGTCCTGAATGCGGTGCAAAGATTACCCTTGATGACAAGGTTTGTCCTAACTGCGGAAGTGAACTGGTATTTGAAGAGGAAGAGGAATAGAATAATATATGTCAGAAGAAACTGAAAAGAAACCAAAATTTGAAGTTCACAAGAAAAAGCAGGATTCTGCTCCTGCGGCAACTCCCGCTGCTTCTACAGGCGCCGCTGCACCTGAAAAGAAGAAGGTTGTCGTAGTAAAGAAAAAGTCTGCTGCTGCACCTGCATCTGCCCCTGCAAAAAAGGTAGTTGTAAAAAAGCAGGTTCCTTCAGAACAGAGCGCAGACAAAAAGGCAGAAGGCACTCCTGCTGTAAAGACTGCTGCTAAAACAGAAAGTCGTGGACACACACCTTTCGAACTTAATCCTTCACGCCCAAATGTAAAGGCAGGAAACCTTTCTGATAAGGGACGTAACCAGAATAAAGGTAATAACCGTAATCAGTTTGGAAACGGAGCCAAAGGTAATTTTAATCGTGATGGTTCAAACGGCGGCGGCTTTACAGGAGCACAGGCTCGTCAGGGCTACCAGAACCGTGAACGCGATGGCGGAAAAGGTAACTTTGCCGGAAAGCAGGGCGGCTTTAATAAGGGCGGCCAGGCTGGAGGACAGCGTTTTGGCGGTGGAGCCGGCGGTGGTTTCCGTGGACCTCGTCCTGGAATGGGTGGAGCTGGTGCTGCACCTGCAATGCCTATAGATAATTCACGTTCTCAGGGTAAAAAGGCTGCTTACAAGGGTAAGAAGCAGATTTACAACCGCAAGGACGAAGAGCAATACGACGACAAGTTCTTTGAACAGAAAAAGAAGGTTGAAACACCAGCCAGCGTAGTTCCAAAGTCAATTGATATTATGGAATCTATTTCTGTATCAGACCTTGCACGTAAAATGAACTTAAAGGCAAGCGAAGTAATCGGTAAGCTTATGGGCATGGGTATGATGGTAACTATTACCCAGTCTATCGACAGTGATACCGCAACTCTTCTTGCTGCAGAATATGGCTGTGAGGTTCACCTCGTAAGCCTTTATGATGAAACTGTAATCGAAAGCGAAAAGGATGACGGTGTAGAACTCAAACCTCGTCCTCCAATTGTAACTGTAATGGGACACGTAGACCATGGTAAGACAAAAACTTTGGATGCTATCCGCCATTCACATGTTGCAGAAGGAGAAGCCGGTGGTATTACACAGTCTATCGGTGCATATTCGGTTAAAACAGAAAAGGGTAGAATTACCTTCCTTGATACACCAGGTCACGAAGCCTTTACAATGATGCGTGCACGTGGTGCTCAGGTAACAGATATAGTAGTTCTTGTTGTTGCTGCAGATGACGGCGTTATGCCTCAGACTCTGGAAGCTATTGCACACGCAAAGGATGCAAAGGTTCCTATCATCGTTGCAGTAAACAAGGTAGATAAGCCGGAAGCAAATCCTGACCGCGTAAAAACACAGCTGAGTGAGCTTGGACTTACTCCAGAAGAATGGGGTGGAGACACTCAGTATGTTCATATTTCTGCTTTGAAAAAAGAAGGTATTGATGATTTGCTTGATGCAATCCTTCTTCAGGCAGAAATGCTTGAGCTTAAAGCTAACGACGAATGCCGTGCCGAAGGTAAGATTCTTGAATCCCGAGTAGACCAGGGACGCGGTGTTGTTTCTTCTGTAATTATTGAACGCGGATGCCTTAAGCAGGGAGATCCGTTTGTTGCAGGTATTTATTCAGGTCGTGTACGTGCTATGTTTGATGACCGTGGCCGCCGCATTACCGAAGCAGGTCCTTCTACTCCAGTAGAAGTTCTTGGTATGGAAGAAATGCCTAATGCGGGAGATCCATTCCAGGTAACAGAAAGCGAAAAGGATGCACGTGCAATTTCAAGCAAGCGTCAGGAACTCAAGCGCTTTGAAGCAGCTAAAGCCGTTAAAAAGACAACTCTTGAATCCCTCTACAGCGATATTGCCGACAGCGAAGTTAAAGAACTTAAGGTTATTATTAAGGCCGACCTTCAGGGTTCTGCCGAAGCTCTTAAGTCTTCTTTGGAAAAGCTTTCTACCCGCGAAATACGTCTTTCTGTTATTCACTCAAGTGCAGGTGCTATCAACGAATCGGACGTTACACTTGCTGCAGCAGACTCAAATGCAATTATCATCGGATTCAACGTTCGTCCTACTCCAAAAGCAAAAACTCTTGCAGAACAGGAACAGGTTGAAATCCGTAAATACAATATCATCTATAAGTGTGTTGAAGAGATTCAGGCCGCTATGGAAGG
>JAFYDO010000122.1 GCA_017544745.1 Treponema sp.
GCAAAATTAATCATATTTCGAGCAGATTCAGAAGAAGTATTTTTTTGTTTTAAAAGGGCTGCTTCAAGCGTTACACGCTTTCCACTTTTTGCTGCATAGTATTCTATAGCCTTTCGAAGTTCAGACAGGGAATTTTCTGCGCCACGTGCAACCGGCATAAGTTCTTTTCTTAATTCTTCATCTGCTGTTGTGAGTGAAACTGCAAGTCTTATATTCGGTCCGTTGTCTGCAAGGTCATAAATGCCTTTTACAATTCCGCAGGTAGAAAGGGTAATTCTTTTACCAGAAAGGGCACGTCCATCTTTATGACACAAAATTTCAAAAGTCTGTCTTATTGCATTCAGGTTCTGCAGCGGTTCGCCCATTCCCATAAAAACAATGTTGTCCAGCTTGCCGGCCTGCTGCTCCATATATAAAAACTGTTCTACAATTTCTGCAGCAGTAAGGTTGCGTGCAAGTCCAAGAGTTCCTGTCATGCAAAAGGCACACTTCATTGCACAGCCTGCCTGGCACGAAACACATGCGGTTTTTCTTCCTTCCTTGTCGGTAAGCAGTACTGTTTCTACATTGTTTCCATCCTTGAGTTTTACTACAACCTTAATTGTTCCATCGGGATCTGTAAGAACCTGTTCTATCTGGCTTGAACGTAAGACTGCCTTTTGTTTGAGCTCCTCTCTAAGTTCAAGGCTCAGGTTTGTCATGGAATCAAAATCTGTTACACCGGTGCTTACCCATTTAAAAATCTGTTTACCACGGAAGCTTTGCTTTAAGCCCAGTTGTTCCGTGATTTGTTGGGGAAGACAGCCTGTAAGGATAAGTTTTTCCATTATCTTCGGAGACGCTCCAGAAGGTTCCTTATCTGAATATTTTTTCCGTCGTTACGCAGGTAATCTTCAAGAAGCTTTATTGCTTCGTCCTTACGGTTCATAAGAGAATAGGTTTCGGCAAGGTCAACATAAAGACGTGAATTGCGCGGATCATTACGGATAAGATTCTTAAATCTGTCTACAGCTTCTTCGAATTTGCCCTGACATTTACAGATGAGTGCAAGACCAATTGCAGCATAAATATCAAAGTCAATTTCCAGAGCCTTTGTATAATACTGTACAGCTTCGTCGTAGTTACCAAGAGTTCTGTAGGCATCTCCGGCGCGTGTAAGAATTACTTTATTTTTAGGATCAATTTCCAGAATCTTGTTCCAGTATTCAATTGATTTAGCCTGCTGGTTCATACCGCGGTAGCAGTCTGCAAGACCAAAAAGTGCATAAAAGTTTTTTGGGTCGCGTTCAAGGGCTTTGTCAAAGAAGAAGGTTCCTTTTTCAAAGGTCTTGAGTTTTCGGTGACAGTTACCAATTGCAGTAAGAACACGGATATCTACGTTATCAAGATTAAGATCATAAATGCGTGTCCAGTAGCTAAGTGCATCCTTATATTCCTTAAAGTCGTAGCTAAGGTGACCAAGACCAATAAGGGCATAAGGATTATCCTTTTCCATTTCAAGAACCTTAAGATAAAGTTCCTTGGATTTTTTGAACTCGTGTATTTTGCGGTATGCGTCGGCAACACGTGTAATTACGGTAATGTTCTTGTCATCGTGAACAAGATACTGCTGCCAGATATCAATTGCTTTTGAATACTGATTAAGTGCCTTGTAGCAGTCTGCCAGTCCAAACAGTGCGTAATTGTTAGAAGGGTAGAACGAAAGGCATTTATTATAAAATGTAATTGCTTCGTTAAACTTGTTTTCTTTGCGGGAGGTGTCTCCAAGACCAACAAGTGCGTAGTTATTATTATCTTCAATATCAAGGATTTGGAAAAAGGCTTCGCGGGCTTTGTCAAATTCACTTTCTTTTAAAAGCTGGTAACCTTTCTTAGACAGTTCAGCAATTTTTTCATTGCTTTCTTTAATTGCATCACCGGACATTTCGGGCATCATAGGCTCAAAAACGTCTTTTTCAGTAGAAATGTCTTCCATTTTTTTAATACTCCTTTGTTTTTAAATGATTTTTAAATATTCATTAAACATTTTAATCATTTTTCAATAAAGTTGAAATAACCTGCGCAATGGACTCATAAATTGGTTCTGCATCACGCTTGTTGTGGGCCAGATAGTAGGCTTTAAGAGCTTTTAGACCTTCGTTTTTGTCCATGTAGTAGTTTCCAACTCTGGTAAGCCCGTCTGAATATCCTGTGGTAATATAGATACGCCTTGCATCTTCAATGTTTCCGGCATTGAACATAGCATTTGCCTTGCGGTTGAGTATGACTTTTTGTTCGGAAGTTAACCCGTCAACAGGATTATCTGTTACTTTGATAAATCCGTCAGGGATTTTCTTTTCGTTGATTGTCTCTTCGAATTTTTCCTGAACTTTTTCTTTTCTACTCATTTTCTATATTTCCCCAAAATTTACCCACTATTATAATACCATATTTTTGAGAATTTGCAACAATTTTTATTTTTTATAAAAATCCACAATTGATCTTCCGTATATTCTCTGGTCACTGCGGTGAAGGCTGCCGATAGTGTCGGGCATAAAATGCTCTTCCGGGCGATGAACAAGAATAGTTCCTCCTGGGGCCAGCATTCCGTTCTGGTCTGCCTGTGCTATAAGCTGTTCATGGAATTTATACGGAAAAGGCGGGTCAAAAAAAATGTAATCAAACTGTTTTTTGCAGCGCTTTATAAAATATTCAACAGGCATAAAGTGGCACTGAATCTTAATGCCAAGCTCCTGTTCTGTGATTTTTACATTATTAAGAAGAGTTCCAGTTTTGATTTTATCTTTTTCGCAAAGCTCTATGTGGGTAGCGCCCCGGCTTGCTGCTTCTATTGCAATGGTACCCGAGCCCGAAAAAAGATCTAACCAGGATTTTCCGGTAAGGTCTCCAAGAATAGAAAAAACTGATTCGCGCATACGGTCCATGGCCGGTCTGATTATTCCGTCAGGACATTCAATGATTCTGCCTTTAAGTGTTCCGCCAGTTATTCTCATTTTTTACTTCTTGTTTAATGCCCAGTAAACATTGTCATGAGGCAGAGAAGGGTTTTGCTTTGCATAGTCAAAGGCTGTTTTACCGTCTGCAGAGCGTGTTGTTGTTGCGGCACCGTATTCCAAAAGCTTTCTTATTACAGAAGTAGAAGTACAGTACTGTGCAGCATACATAAGTGGTGTCTTGCCGTTATAGAAGGTGTTGAGTGCAATTCCTTTTTGAATAATGGCTTCGGTTTTTACAGTCTTTGAATATTCAGAAGAAGAGTTATCTGAAAGCATAAGAATAAAGGCCTGCATAAGTTCTTTTTCTGCAGGTGAATAATAATTCAAAAGCTTTTTAAGGATTTCCGGGTTTTCGTTATAAGTTGCAGCAAGCGTAAGGGCAGAAATATCATATTTATTTTTTTCCTTTACGTTTATACCGCTGGAAATAAGCTCGTCAATAATTGATTCGTTCTGCTGGTAGCGTACAGCGTACATAAGTGCATTCCAGCCTTCTTTATCTTTAAGGTTTACTTTTGCACCGGAAAGAATGAGGTTTTTAACTTCACGGTCATTGCCGGCACGGGCTGCCATCATAAGAAGTGTACAGCCGCTTGAATCTGCTTTATCCGGATTGCTTATAAGAACAATTTCGTTTTCGTCTTCATCAGTAGGAAGGGCCGGAACTTTCTTTGGCGCATAATCCAAAAGATTTTCGCGCTGATATCTGTTTACATTATTTGAAACGGTTGTGCTTATAGGAAGCTCAAAAGAAGACTCTTCTGCAGGTTCTTGAGTTTGTTCTTCGGAAGCCACTGGTTCTGGTTCTGGTTCGGCTTCTTTTTGTGGCTGTTCCTGAGGTTCTGTAGCTGGTTGAAGTTCTTCTGCCTGCTTTGGTTCTGCTTCTTGAACAGGCTGTGGTTTTGTTTCTTGAACAGGCTGTGTTTTTGTTTCTTCTGTGACCTGTGGTTCTGGTTCTGCAGTAACAACAGGCTTTGGTTCTTCCACAGCTTTTGGTTCGTAGTTTGCAAGCTCATCTCGCAGTTCATTCATCAGTTCATCTCTAAGCTGACTTTTGAGCTCTGCCTTTAAGGAATCAAGGTCAATTTCCTGGTCAATAGAGTAGGTAGTTTCTTTTGTATCCTTTGGCTCAACGTATACGTAATCACCTTCTTCGGTAATTGTAGGCTCTAAAAAGCCTGTACTCTTATTTGTTGTGGTCGTTATTGGAACAGTCTGGGTTACAGTTTTAGTCTCCGGTTGTGGTTCTGCAGCAGGTTTTGTTTCTACAACAGGTTTTGTTTCTGCAACAGGTTTAGATTCTGCAACAGGTTTAGATTCGGTCACTGGCACAGTTTTAGTAACAGCGGCTGGTTCTTCAACAGGTTCAGTTTTTGTTTCTGCCACTGGTTCCGGCGTAGGTTCAGCTTCTGTTTTCTTTACAATTTGTGAAGGTTCTTCCTGAGTGGGTGTTTCTTCCTGTGCAGTGATTCCAGCTTCTTCGTCGGTTAATGTAAGCTTAGTTGCTCTTGTAAGATAATTTGTAAAAAAGTATTTATCGTAGGTTTCGGCCAGTCCCATTTCGGAAATATCGGCCTTGATTGTTTCAAATTCATCTTTGAAAAAGGTTTCCGGGTTTTTTGTTATATAAGTTTTATTTTTTGCAATACAGTAATCTTTGTTTGGTACAATAGAATTGGCAATCCATACAAGAAGAATCTGTTCACGATGTTCAACAGGTCCAATTACAATATTACCAGCTTTTGTTTTGCCCTTGAGTTCGCATATATACCATGATTTTGGAGAATCTTCGGTTTCACTTATCTTTGTCTGAACATTAGAAGGAACAGTTACCGCCGCCTTCTTCTTAGAAAATACAGGTGCAGCCATAACCGCCACGAGCAATAAAACTGTAAACAAGCGTTTTTTGAAAACCATCACTATATTATATAGTATAATATGAGTTTTTACAATTACTATCGATTTTAACGTAATCATGCAAAGATAAATGAATTATAAATCATGTATATATAAGACTGGCTCCCAGTCACAAAACGGTGGCCAAAACCGCCGGCTAGCCTGCTTGACGCTGTTTGTTGCAATGGAACTATTGACTGCCGCTTCGCGGCATCAACAAACAGAGTCATTTTGTCCACCGTTTTGTTCCTTCGCGCCAGTATATTAAATCCATAAGTATTCATTATACATTTGCCAATATATGATTTCGTTGTTTTTTGCATTATAAATATACTATATATATAAATCGGCGCGAGGGAACGAGGGCGGGGGCAAAAAGACTCTATTTGTGGCTGCCGCAAGTTGCGGCAGGAAGATAGTTCCTTTACCACAAATAGCGTCTAGCGCATTAATGCGCGGTTTTGACCACGGCATCGTGACCGGGAGCCATTAATAATTCAATAATATTTATAATGCGCAAACCCTAGAAGATCACACTGGCATGTCTTGACCATGAAGCTTGGTTTTAATATAATGGTAGAGATCCTTGGAAGCCTTAAATGGGGCTTTCCTTTGTCCATAAGGAGGAATAAAAGCTTTCTGGCGTGCTTGTCGGGTGGCTTTTGTTGTACAGTCTTTAATCGTCGATTAGGGGATGTATTACTATCCTCCGGAATATTATTCTAGGAGATACTTATGAAAAAGTATGAACTCATGGCTATTTTTCCA